>CAMJLI010000030.1 GCA_946406585.1 uncultured Prevotellaceae bacterium
CCATTTCCATGGACGATAATGGGGAGCCGCTACGCACCATCAACATTCAAGATGGCTATGCCATCCAACTGGCTGCCAAGATGGGGCTTTGCATTGCCATCATAACAGGGGGGAGAACTCCAAGTATCATGAAAAGATATGAATACTTGGGAGTGAAAGACATTTTCTTGGGCAGTGCTGTGAAAGTAAAAGTCTATGAGGAGTTCTTGAAAGAAAAGGGACTTGACGACAAGGACGTGATCTTCATGGGCGATGACATACCCGACTATGAGGTGCTAAGCAGATGCGGATGTCCTTGCTGTCCGGCTGATGCAGCACCCGACATCAAGGCTGTATGCCGTTATGTAAGCAATCGGAATGGTGGCGAGGGTTGTGCACGAGATGTCATAGAACAAGTGCTTCGGGCAAAAGGCATGTGGCTGTCATCCCAAGAGGCTTTTGGATGGTAGCTTTGTCTGCCGACGTTTTAAAAACATACTTCCATACAATCAATGAAACTTATTTTAGCAAGCAATTCGCCAAGAAGAAAAGAACTGTTGGCTGGTCTTGATGTGGACTTTGAAGTGAAAGTGCTGCAAGACATCGACGAGTCGTATCCTGAAAATTTGCCGGTTGACGAAGTGGCGCTATACATATCCAAAGCCAAGGCCGAGGCTTATCGAAATGTCATCACAGATGAACAATTGGTGATAACGGCTGATACGGTCGTGGTCTTGCACAATAGAGTGCTTGGCAAACCTGAAGGCAGGGAGGAGGCCATTGAGATGTTGAATGCATTAAGCGGACACACGCACAAGGTGATAACGGGGGTGTGTCTCACGTCCCTGAAAGGACAAAGGGCTTTCTCTGTCACCACAGAAGTATCGTTCAAGACTCTATCGGATGCAGAGATAGAGTATTACGTTGATGTGTACAAGCCTTTTGACAAGGCGGGGGCATACGGCATCCAGGAGTGGATAGGGTATGTAGGTGTCACAGGACTGAAAGGCAGCTATTTCAATGTGATGGGACTGCCTGTGCAAAGAATATATCAGGAGTTGGTGGCTCTGTGTGGCGACAACTCGTTTATTCGTGGTGGTAGGGCTCGCCTTTGATGATGGTGCAGGCGCGATAGACTTGTTCCACAAAGACAAGCCTCACCATCTGATGTGAAAAGGTCATGCGAGAAAGCGAAATCTTTCCATTGCTCCTCGCATACACTGCATCCGAAAAACCATATGGGCCTCCAACAACAAATACCAGGCTGCGTAGATGCTGTGACTTCTTTTCCAACCATTCTGCCCATTCCACACTACGCATCTCAATGCCTTTCTCGTCGAGCAATATTACGTGGTCGGATTCTTGCAACTTCTTCAGTATGAGTTCGCCCTCACGTTCCTTCTGTTGTGTCATTGACAGGTTTTTGGTGCCCTTCAACTCTGGGATGACTTGAATGGTGAAGGGCATGTAATGGCCAATACGGCTCACATAGTCGTCGATACAAACTGATATGTGCTTGTTGGTGGTCTTGCCAACAAGAAGAAGGGTCGTCTTCATCTTTGCCTTGATTTGATAACGGTCGGCATGATAACCGAAAGGTAGTAATGCAGACACAAAAGTATGAAAAAAACTTGATAATCATGCATCTATTTATTTGTTTTCAATAAAAAACAAAAAAAACGGCTTGCAAGTGTCCGTTTTTCAATTTATTTTGCTATCTTTGCATAATCCAATACTTTTTGCATGAAACACTTTTTTTAACTTTATAATAACATGGAAAATAATCAAGATCTTATTTTGCAATGTGAAGCAAGGGCCAAGCAATGGCTTACACCTGCTTTCGACAAGGAGACAAGAGATGCCGTACAGGCTATGATTGACAATGAGGACAAGACTGAACTCATTGATGCCTTCTACCGTGATCTGGAATTTGGTACCGGAGGATTGAGGGGTATCATGGGAGCCGGAACTAACCGCATGAACAAATATATCGTGGGTATGGCTACTCAGGGCTTTGCCAACTACATCAACAAGGCTTTTCCTGGAAGGAACGACCTCAGCGTGGTGGTGGGGCATGACTGTAGAAACAATGGTAGATTGTTCGCTGAAACTGTGGCCGACATCTTCTCTGCCAACGGTATAAAGGTTTACCTTTTTGAAAGCCTCAGACCTACACCGGAAATTTCATTCGCCATACGTCAATTGGGATGCCAGGCTGGTGTCAATGTGACTGCTTCGCACAACCCCAAGGAGTATAACGGATACAAGGCTTATTGGGACGATGGCGCACAGGTGCTCGCTCCACATGATGTGGGAATCATCAATGAGGTGAACAAGGTGACCATTGATGATGTGAAATTCGAGGGCAACAAGGAACTCATCGAAATCATCGGTGGTGAAATGGACTGGGACTACTTGCAGGCTGTGAAAGAGGCAATGGTGGACCAAGAGGTCATCCTGCGACAGAAAGACCTTAACATTGTGTATTCACCAATGCATGGAACAGGAAGGGTCATCATTCCAGAGGCTCTGCGCTCATGGGGATTCCAAAACATTCACGTGGTGCCGGAGCAAATGGTCATCGATGGCAATTTCCCAACTGTGGTGTCGCCAAATCCCGAAAATGCTGAGGCCATGACTCTCGGAATGAAACTGGGAACAAGACTCAATGCCGACCTCGTCATTGCATCTGACCCGGATGCCGACCGACTCGCCATCGTGTGCCGCAATCCAGAAGGTGAGTGGCAGATTCTCAATGGCAACCAAACTTGCATGATGTTCTGCTGGTATATCATAGCCAACAAGAAGAAACTCGGACAACTCAAGGGGAATGAGTTCCTTGTAAAGACCATCGTAACAACAGAACTCATCAAGAAGATTGCTGACAAGAATGGTGTGGAACTGCGCGACTGCTATACAGGATTCAAGTGGATTGCAAACGAAATCAGAGTTTCCGAGGGTGTCAACAAGTATATTGGTGGCGGTGAGGAAAGTTTCGGATTCTTGCCATTCGACAAGGTGCGCGACAAGGATTCACCAGCTTCCATCTGTCTCATTTGCGAAATCGCTGCATGGGCAAAGGATAATGGGAAGACTCTTTACGACCTCCTGATGGACATCTATCTTGAATATGGATTCTCCAAAGAGGTCACCGTAAACGTGGTGCGCCCAGGCAAGACCGGTGCAGACGAAATCAAGCAGATGATGACCAACTTCCGCAACAACCCGCCTACAAACCTCGGTGGCAGCACGGTGGTGAAGAGCAAGGACTTCTTGACTCTGGAACAGACCAATGCCGACGGCAGCAAGACTGCAATCGACATGCCCGACAAGAGCAACGTGCTGCAGTGGTTCTGCGACGACGGCACAAAGGTCAGCGTGCGTCCTTCGGGTACCGAACCGAAGATCAAGTTCTACATTGAGGTGAAGAACACCATGAAATGCCCAGGCTGCTTCGAGCGTTGCGAGAAAGAAGGCATGGAGAAGGTGGATGCTATCAAGAAAAGCCTTAATCTGGATTGATGCTCGCAGCTTTAATGGCTGAATGACCCTGACAAACGACGCCTCATGGTATCACCACCATGAGGCGTCGCGTTGTTGGATGCCTTGCTTTATTCCGCTGTGTTCATGCCATCGACATGAACAGAAACCAGATGATGGGAACAAGCAATGAAGGGAGAAAGTTAAGCACCTTGCAGTCTTTTAGCTGGAGCAATGACAGTCCTGATGCTGTGATCATCAGCCCGCCAACAATGAGCAGTTCTGCCATCAGTGCATCGCTGATGGCAGAACTGCTTGTCTTGGCGACAAGATAAAACATGCCTTGCCAGCAAAACAGCACTGGGGCGGCAAGAACCATGCCAATGCCATAGGTCGACGCAAATATCATAGAGGAGACGAAATCCAGCGTGGCATTGGTGAAAAGGAAGGTGTGGTCTGATTTCAAAGCACTGATGACAGGCCCCAACATCGACAATGGACCGATGCAATAGAGAAGGATTGCCGTGGCCAATCCATCTGCCAACCGACGGCCGTCTTTCTCCTTGGAATAGTGATTGACAATTCTCTTGAAATGTCCATCGATGTCCATGGCTGTCCCCAATACCGAACCAAATGCAAGGGATATTATGAAGAGCACGGGATATTCACTCTTGGAGAAATGACCTATGGTGGCATTCAAGCCGATGGCAAGACTGGCAAGACCCAATCCATTGTACAAAGCTTGCTTGTATTTCTCCTTTATGCCCCTATGCAACACAGCTCCTATTACAGAACCTATGATGATGGCTGCGGTGTTGGTGATGGTGCCTACCATGACAATGCTCTAATTGTTCTTGCGCTCACGCTCCTTGATAATGCCGTGGCGATAGGCGTAGAGCAATTTCTCCAAGTCGTTGATTTGCAGACGTATCTCTTCACCCTTGTTGGTGTCGGCAACGCGCATTCTATGGGATGACATCTCCACAATCTGGGTGGTGCCCAATATGTCGGTGCCACGAAGGATGGCGTCTCTGGCTGAAGTGAACGGCTCATGCTGCACCAATTGGAAACCACGGCTGTGATAGACTAGTGTGTAGCCTGCTATGCCGGTCTCCTTGTGGTAGGCTTGCGAGAAACCACCGTCGATAACCATCAACTTGCCATCGGCCTTGATGGGGTTCTCGCCTGTCTTCACATGCACCGGCACATGGCCGTTGATGATGTGGCGATTGGGGCCATGCACTCCAAAAGCATCCATGATGCGGTCGCATACGTCGGCATCGTTGCGCAAATTGAAATAATGGCCTTTTTCCTCGCGATGGGTTTCTTTCTCACGTATGAAATAACGCTCGAACGTGGCCATCTTCGACTTGTCGAATAGGGGAGAGTCGGCGCCACACCACAGGTAGAGGAAATAGTCTATGGCGTTTTGCCTTTCCTTGGCTTCTGTGTCGTTCTGGAATGATGAACGTATTATTATGCCGATGTTGTGGAGAAGGTCGTGACCTTTGTATTTCTTTCCATCTGGAAGTTCCACCTCCTTCAACGAGCCGTCGGCATTGAGTGGTATGGAGGCGTGGAAGAGCAGGTTGTTGTTCACAACGGCATACATGCAGCCATGACGGAGCATCAGGCGGATGTGGCGGTGAAGCTTTTCGCTCACGGCAAAGGAATGGCGCAGGCGACTGATCAATGTGCGCTCGCCTTCTGTCAATTCGATGGGCGAGGATGGGTCGATGGTGGGGAATCGGTTGCTTGTCAGCGAGTATGTGTTGCCATCGATGGTGATGGTGCCTGCGTTGTAGTCTATCTTGCTTAGCAAGTCGCGGTCTTCCATTTTCCATTCAGGATGCCGCCTGAAAAGTTGAGCCTCAATCTTAAACTGTAGGATGGCTATTGTCTTGTGCATCCGTGCTGTCAGCATTCGTGTCTTCTCGTCCATGGTGTTTTCACCAATGGTGCGGGGCAGGAATTCCTCGCATGGGTCTTCACCATATGTTTCAAGGGCAAATGTGGCCAATGGGGTAAGATTGATGCCATATCCCTCTTCCAATGTTGTCAGGTTGGCATAGCGCAGCGACAGGCGGATGACATTGCAGATGCATGCTTCGTTGCCAGCGTAAGCACCCATCCACAATATGTCGTGGTTTCCCCATTGGATGTCCCAATTGCTGTAGCTTTGCATGATGTCCATGATGATGTGTGCGCCCGGGCCGCGGTCGTAGATGTCGCCAAGGATGTGCAACTGGTCTATGGCAAGGTGATGGATGACATTGGAAATGGCGACGATGAAGGCATCGGCACTGCCAGTGGAGATGATGGTGTCGATGATGGCGCTGACGTAGGCTGTCTTGTCGGCATCTTCGGAGCGCTCATGCAGCAATTCCTGTATGATGTAGCTGAATTCGGCAGGAAGACTCTTGAGCACCTTGGAGCGTGTGTATTTGCTCGACACTTCGCGGCAGACTTGAACAAGGTGGTGGATGGTGATGCGATACCAGTCGTTGATGTCCTCTTCATTCTCTTTCACCAGTTCAAGCTTCTCACGTGGGTAGTAAATCAGCGTGCACAGTTCCCGCTTTTCTGATTCGCGAATCTGGTTGCCGAAAATCTCGTTTACCTTTCTCTTTATGTTGCCGGATGCGTTTTTCAGCACGTGCTGGAAGGCCTCGTTCTCGCCGTGTATGTCGGCAAGGAAATGCTCAGTGCCCTTGGGGAGATTGAGGATGGCCTGAAGGTTGATGATTTCAGTGCTTGCATCGGCAATGGTGGGGAATCGGTAGGAAAGCAGCTGCAGATAGCGCATGTCCTCTTCTGTGATTTGTGTTTTTGACATAGTTGTTTAGTATTTCATGAGGTTTTGTCGTATTTGTCGGGTTCCTTTGTCATCAAGGGCTGGCACAGGCATGTAGCCCTCGTCAAGATATGCCATCTCGCTCAGCACTTGGCAGATGCGCCGGGCAAACTTGAGCAGGCCCAGTCTGCTTAGTGTCTCGGCTAGTTTGTCTTCGTTAATCTTGTCGAAACGGAAGACTGCATATATCTCGCAGAGGTGGCGCATTGACAGGGTGCGCTGCCTTAGATGGTGCTTTATGTTGACCAGCATGATGCAGGTAATGCGTATGACATCTTCGCTGCCTTTCAATTCTTTGAGAATCTTGCGATTGGCAAGACGGTTCTTGGAAAGGAGCGTGTCGGATGGGAGAGGTGTGTGGTCCTTTGGGTGGCGGGGCTCAAAGTGTGCCATCGTGTTTATGTCGATGCTTGGCACATTGAGCTGCGCCTTGGCTATGCCCTCCTCTATGTTGGAAACAACACCTTGCTCTGCTGCGAAGAGATAAATGTCGTGCCATTGTGATGCCGTGATGGCACGAAGGTTGAGGATGTCCTCCGAGCAAAGTGGTGCGCGTTCTGTGCTGCTTGTAAGGCTTAGATGAAGCAATGCACTCAATGCCTCCCTGCTGTTTTGGTCGATATGCATGCCTTTGTCGCTATTAAGCACCTTGTGGTATAGCTCGACGGCGCTGTGGGTGTAGTTCTCATTGCCCCAATACTCATCGTTTCGAGGGTCTGATATGAATTCCACTCGTGGCATGGGACGTATGGAATGCAGATATTCACTCTCTTTTGGGTCTGACGATAGTACGGCACTGGCATCGGTTGTCATTTTCTTCTGATATGAAATTATCTTCCATGTCCTCATGCCATATTCTGCCTCTATATAGTCAGGATTCATGCCTCCGTAGGGTGAGAATACCACAGGGAAGCCACGTTTCTTCGACCATAATGCTATGCGTGAGTTTATGAAATGATAACTGCCATGCACATGGATGAGGTCTGGCATCAGGCTGTAGAGCAACTTCAAATACTGCTTCTGAAGGGCAAGCAGGTTGCAATAACCATTCTTGCCATAGTCGGGCTTGCCCGAACCTATGCAGTGGAGGTGGCAGCCTGCAGGAGCAAAAGAGGTGGATGGGGTAAGGGTTGTAAGATGCACTTCGGCTTGTTGGGTCATAAGGCTGAGGAAAGTCTCGAAAAAAGATGCGAAACCTTCCTCAGATGGGATGTTGGGGGTGAAATGCAGTATCTTTAGTTCCATGTACTCAAATCTTGTGGCTTATGAAGTCGTTCTTGTCGGTATATTCATAACGCATGCGGGTGAAAAGGGAATGACGCAACAATCCGAGTTCCAGGGGGACAATTCTCCATGCCGGTATTTTCACCTTGAACTGATGAAGGGCTTTCTTGCCATTCAGTGTGCGTAGGATGGTGGTGACAAGAAAGGCTGCAATGCTTGCTCCCATAAGAATCCAGCGCATGGTGACTCCTGCATAAATGCATGTTGCCAATATCAACAGGTAGGTGAGGTGAAGGGCAATCGTGTCGAAGGCATGGGTGACCCGTATGCTGCCACCGCCTTCCAAGTGCTTGCCTACCTCATGGAAATATACTCGTTTGTTCTGCCATGTCTTTTCCATTATCGGATTCTCCCATAGCCAGGTGGATTCATCGGTGACAACCGCAGTCTTCCCCTCCTCGGAGAACTTGTTCACGAGAAAGTCGTATTCGCCTATTGAATATTTCAAATATTCCAAGAAACCGTTTCGGCTCATAAACTCGCTTTTGCGGAAAGACACGTGATGGCAGTTGGTGCGAAATGCTTTTCCTCCCTGCGCATGGCGTAGCAAGTACAAGCTGGTGTGCAGCTGCTCAAAACGATGATGTGCCTTGGCTTCATCGGAATAGTTGGAATAGCCAAGAACAAGGTTCTTGTCGTTGCTTAATGAACGTGCCAACGATGATATCCAATGGCTGTCGGCTGGCTTGCAACGTGGGTCGGTGAACACAATCCAGTCGTTTTTCGCTGCTTTCACTCCCAATGTGATGGCCAACTTGTTTTTGCTCATGTAGCGAGACGTGTCTGGTACAAAGGTGTGATATAGCTTTGGGTCTTGTGAATAGCGTTTCAGCACGTTCTCTGTCTCCAAGTCTGCTTTCTCCGACACCACAACCACTTCATAGCCGGGCTCGTAGGTCTGGGTCAGGTAGATTGGCAGGTGTTCGTCGAGTGCTTGATGGTCTCCGTTGCTCACAAGCATGATGGTCACTGGTGGCAACGGACCGGCTGATGCCGGCTGTTCTTCATGCTTCAGACGACGGAAAAACGGACTCATCAGTGGTGTGAGAAGTGCCAGGAAGATGACGATGCTTGATAGCACCAATGAAGTCATGTCTAAGGTGATGGTCATAAGTCTTCTGTGATATATCCTACAGGCAACTTGCGGCAGTTGTATTGCGAGGCCATTATCTCGCCGTAGGCACCACTCGAACGCAGGGCTATGAGGTCGCCACGGCGTGTCTCGTTCAGGTCTACAGACTTGCCGAACACGTCGCTCGACTCGCATATAGGACCTACCACGTCGTATGTGGCTGTGGGGCCATTGCTCGTGATGTTCTCTATCTTATGGTATGCCTGATACAGGGCTGGGCGGATGAGGTCGGTCATGCCCGCGTCTACTATTGCAAACTGCTTGGAAGTGCCTTGCTTTACATATAATGTACGGGTGATGAGCGAGCCGCATTGTGCCACTACGGCTCTGCCAAGTTCAAAATGAAGTGTCTGGCCTTGCAACAGCTTCAGATGGCGGGCGTAAGTGTTGAAATAGGACTTGAAGTCGGGTATTGGAACACGGTTTGGGTGTGTGTAGTCGATTCCCAATCCACCTCCAACATTTATGTTGGGTACAATGATTCTCTTGCGAACCAACTGCTTTTGCAAGTCGTTGATCCTGTTGCATAGTGATACAAAATCACCCATGTTCAGAATTTGAGAGCCTATGTGGAAATGCAATCCTACAAACTCCACATGGGGCATGGTGGACATCACATCTATCACGTTTTCCATGTCGCGCATGGCTATGCCAAACTTGTTCTCTGCCAGTCCGGTGGTGATGTTGGAATGGGTGTGTGCTCCCACGTCCGGGTTGATGCGGAGCGCCACGCGTGCCTTCTTGTTGCGGATGCTGGCAAGCTCCTCGATCACCTCAAGTTCGGCTATGCTTTCTACATTGAAACAGAATATGTTTTTGTCGAGACCAAGATTGATTTCCCAGTCCGCCTTGCCCACACCGGCATACACTATCTTGTGGGCAGGGAAGCCCGCGGAAAGAGAAGCCTTGATTTCACCGCCACTCACACAGTCGGCACCAAGGCCGGATTGGGCGATGATGTTCAATATCTTGGGATTGGCATTCGCTTTTATGGCATAATGTACGACAAAGCCCTCATGCTTGCCCACTTCTGCCTTGATGGCATCCAACGTCTGACGGAGCAGCTGGGTGTCGTAATAATAGAAAGGTGTGTCTATTTCTTGGAATTTGTCTATGGGGAATTTTCCTTTCATCTTTCTTTCTTGATTCTTTTAAATTGCCCCCGTGGATTGTTGCCAATCCATGAGGGGCCATAATGAGAAATGTGGTGTCGAATGCCACGTTTTGATTATTGGAAAAGCTTGGCACTCAGGTTCTGGAGAGCGCGCTTCTTGTCTTGTTCCTTTACGAGGAAGGATATGTTGTAGTTGGAACCTCCGTATGATATCATTCTCACGGGGATGTCTTTCATGGCGTCGGTGGCCAAGGTCTCGAATCCAAGATTGCTCCAGTCGAGGTCGCCAACAACGCAAATGATGCACATGTGGGTGTCTACGGTCACGGTGCCATACTTCTTCAGTTCGTTGACGATGTGGGTGAGGTGTGCGTCGTTGTCGATGGTCACGGAAACACCAACCTCTGATGTGCAGATCATGTCGATGGGGGTCTGGTAGCTTTCGAAAATCTCAAACACCTTGCGGAGGAAACCGGTGGCAAGCAACATGCGTGAACTCTTTATCTTGATGGCTATGATGTTGTCTTTTGCTGCCACGGCTTTTATCTGTCCGCGCATGATGACATTGTCCACGGTGGTGCCTTCTGCATCTGGCTGCATGGTGTTGAGCAGGCGCACAGGAATGCCCGCATACTTTGCTGGCTGGATGCAGGTTGGATGTAATATTTTTGCTCCGAAATATGCCAGCTCTGCTGCTTCCTCAAAATTCAGCTGGTGCACGGCCTGGGTGTCTTCCACTATGCGCGGGTCGTTGTTGTGCATGCCGTCGATGTCGGTCCAAATCTGGATTTCTTCTGCTTCGATGGCTGCTCCGATGAGTGAAGCGGTGTAGTCGCTGCCGCCTCGTTGGAGGTTGTCCACTTCGCCATAGGCGTTTCTGCATATGAAGCCTTGGGTGATGTAGATCTGATGTCCTTCGTTTTCTGAAAGTATGGCCTTCAGCTTGTCCTTGATGTATTGTGGGTCGGGTTCGGCGTTCTTGTCGGTGCGCATGAAGTCGAGAGCCGACAACAGGAGGGCGTCAATACCTGTTTCTGCCATGTAATTGGCCATCATGTTGGTGCTGATGATCTCACCTTGTGCCACAATGCTCTTTTCTTCGAAACTGGTGAACAGGTCTTTGGTGAACGAGCGGAGGTAGTTGAATTCCTCTACAAGGAACTGGCGGGTCTTTTCACGCCATTCCTCGGTGGTGTAGAGCTCGTTCACATGCTGCATGTATTTCTTCTCGAGCTGGTTGATCACCTCGTTGGCTCCATCGGGATTCTTCTTGTACAGGTAGTCGGATATCTCCACCAAGGTGTTGGTAGTGCCCGACATTGCTGAAAGCACCACGAACGTTGGCTCGCCACTGCGAGTGGTTAACGATGCTACATGCTTCATTCTATCTGTTGTGCCGACGGAGGTACCGCCGAATTTCATGACTTTCATAATGGTTGGATAATGGTTTTGTTATATTGTATGTATATGATTATCGGAATGGGATGAACAAGGTCAGTCCTTGCCGTCCTCTGTCAGGTCCATGTGACGGTATTCGTTGGTGACATCGTTGAGAGAGCCGTCTTTACAACGGAGCACTGTACCGGGAAACTCGTCGAGAAGGTGGATGTTGTGTGTGGACATCACCACGGCGGTGCCGTCTTTGCTGATTTTCTTCAGCAGGCTCACTATGTGGCGTGCGGTGTCCATGTCCAGGTTGCCCGTGGGCTCATCGGCTATGATTATCCTTGGCTTGTTGAGAAGGGCGCGTGCTATGGCTATATGTTGCTGCTCGCCACCAGAGAGCTCATGTGGCATCTTGTCTATCTTGTCGGTCATGCCGACAGCCTCCAGCACTTGGTTGATGCGTTCGTCGCGGTCTTTGCGCTTGTTCCATTTTGTGGCCTTTAGCACAAAGTCGAGGTTCTTGCGTACGGAACGGTCGTGAAGTAGTTGGAAGTCTTGGAAAATGATGCCCATTTCGCGGCGGAGGGCTGGCACTTCTTTCCTGCGTATGTGGTTCAGGTCGCGACCTAGTACTTCTGCTTTTTCGGGCTTGTCATGGTCAAGTTCGCAATACATGGTCTTAAGGAGCGAACTCTTCCCCGAACCCACCTTGCCTATGATGTAGACAAAATCTCCGCTGTCTACTTGCAAATTGACATCTTTGAGCACTACATTCCTGTCTTGCACGATGTTTACTTTCTGGTAATCAATCAGCATGTCTGTTGTTTTTTGTTCTTAATGATGATGGGGCTTTCTTTTTCAGTGCTTGTGCCATTGTGGGTCATGGCGTTGTTGCAATTCTTTGGCCAGGTCTTCTATCCTAAGGCCCTTGCTTGTCAGGAGCACTATGAGATGGTAGAGCATGTCGGAGCCTTCGTAGACCAACCTCTCATTGCTGCCATTGGTGGCCTCGATGACAAGTTCCAAGGCTTCTTCGCCCACTTTCTGGGCCATGCGGTTGAGGCCGTCACGGAAGAGGCTGGTGGTATAGCTGCCTTCTGGCATTTCCTCGTGACGCTTTTCAATGAAATCTTGAAGCTCGGTGAGGAACAGCAGTGGGTTGTGGTCGTTGGATTCTCCCCAGCAAGTGTCCGTGCCTGTATGACATACCGGACCAGTGGGAATGGCTCTCACAAGCAGCGTGTCGTTGTCGCAGTCGGTTTTGATGTCTACGAGTTTGAGATGGTTTCCGGATGTCTCTCCTTTTGTCCAGAGTGTCTGGCGGCTTCTGCTGTAGAATGTCACCAGCCCGGTGGCCAGGGTCTTGTCGAGAGCTTCCTGGTTCATGTAGCCAAGCATCAGCACCTGACGGCTTTCTGCGTCTTGGATGATGGCAGGAACCAGTCCGCCTCCTTTTTCAAAATTGATGTTCATGTCGTTGTATATGTTCATCGGTTGTTTGATTATAATCTCGTCTTGATGCCTTCGCTTTGGAGGTATTTCTTGAGCTCTGGGATGGGAATCTCGCCAAAGTGGAACACGCTGGCGGCAAGGGTTGCATCGGCCTTGCCTTTGATGAAAGCATCGCGGAAGTGTGTCATGTTGCCTGCTCCGCCACTGGCTATCACGGGGATTGGCAGCAAGTCGTGCAATGTGGCAAGTGCTTCCAGCGCGAAACCTTGTTTCACTCCATCGTGGTTCATGCTGGTGAAGAGTATCTCGCCTGCACCACGGTCGGCCACTTCCTTGGCCCATTCGAACAGCCCGCGGTCGGTGGCAAGCCGCCCACCATTGACGTAGCATGTCCACTCCCCGTTTTCGTATTTGGCATCGATGGCGCAGACGCATACTTGAGATCCGAAGTGCCGTGTGATGTCGTCGATGAGGGAAGGGTGGCGAAGGGCGGCACTGTTGACACTCACCTTGTCGGCACCGGCATGAAGAAGTCGCTCTACATCTTTCAGCTCGTTGACTCCTCCTCCTACGGTAAAGGGTATGTTCACCTCTGTGGCAACCCTTGTCACCATGTCGGTGAAGGTCTTGCGTCCTTCGTGGCTGGCAGTGATGTCGAGATACACCAGTTCGTCGGCTCCTGCATCACTATATGCCTTGCCCAATGCGACGGGGTCGCCAGCCTCACGCAGGTTGACGAAATTGGTGCCTTTCACCGTCGTGCCGTCTTTTATGTCAAGGCATGGTATGATTCTCTTTGCTAATCCCATGGTCTTTCCGTAAGTTTGGTAATGTCTATCTTCCCCTCATAGAATGCTTTGCCGAAAACCACGGCAGGGATGCCGCGACGCTCAAGCTCGATGATGTCTTCATTGCACGACACGCCGCCACTTGCTATCAGATGGAGGGAAGGAAATTCACGCATCACTTCTGAATATAATTCCATCGCAGGGCCTTGCATCATTCCATCGCGTGATATCTCGGTGCATAGCACCTTTGTCACGCCAAGTGCCAGGTATCTCTTCAAGAAGGGCAGCAATGGCTCGCCGCTGTCTTCTTTCCATCCGTTGATGCTGACCATCCCGTTTCTAGCATCAGCGCCAAGTATGATTTTCTCGGCGCCATAACGTGTCAGCCATCCGGCAAATAGGGTGGGGGAGGTTACCGCCACTGACCCCACAGTCACCATGGCAGCACCGCAACTGAATGCTTGCTCTATGTCAGAATCACTCTTTATGCCTCCTCCGAAGTCAACAATGAGATTAGTTGAAGAGGTGATGGCACGAAGGCTTTCTGTGTTGACGATGTGGCGAGACTTGGCACCGTCAAGGTCTGCCACATGAAGCCGCTTGAATCCCATGGATTCGAATTGCTGTGCTACGGCAGCGGGGCTGTCGGCGTAAACCTTTTTTTCTCCATAGTCACCTTGAGTCAGTCTCACGCACTGACCCCCAATGATGTCGATGGCGGGAATGAGTTCAATCATCTTGTTTGCTGTAGTTGCGGGCTATGTCCAAAAAGTTGTTCAATATGGTTTCTCCCACGCGACCGCTCTTTTCAGGGTGGAATTGCGTGGCGTAAAAATTATCCTTGTGTATGGCGGCACTGTAAGGGTGAATGTAGTCGGTTGTTGCTATCGTGTGTTCGCTTAATGGCACGTGGTAGCTATGTACGAAATACACAAAATCGCCTTCCTTCAAGCCGGAGAAAAGTGGTGTTTTAAGGTTGGTGATCTCGTTCCATCCCATTGCCGGAATCTTGTCGTCATGACATAAGGGGACGAATTTCCTTACGTCCATGTCGAATATTCCCAGGCAGTCGGTATCGCCTTCTTCCGAGTGGCGGCACATCAATTGTTGTCCTATGCAAATGCCAAGTACTGGTTGGCGGAGCGACACGATGACTTCGTCGAGACGATGCTGGCGCAGGTATGTCATGGCGTTGTTGGCCTCACCCTGGCCGGGAAAGAGGACGCAGTCGGCTTGTGCCAATTGCTCAGGCACATCTGTTAGTTTCGGGGTCACTCCAAGTCTTCTTAATGAACTTTCCACCGAAAAGATGTTGCCGGCATTGTATT
>CAMJLI010000031.1 GCA_946406585.1 uncultured Prevotellaceae bacterium
CCTACATGGACATACACAACGACACGGCAATAGTGGAGCACGAGGCCACCACATCGAAAATCAGCGAAGACCAACTCTTCTATTGCAACCAACGCGGCATTCCAACAGAAGAGGCCGTGGGACTGATAGTCAATGGATATGCTAAAGAAGTGCTCAACAAGTTGCCAATGGAATTTGCCGTGGAAGCCCAGAAACTGTTGTCCGTATCCTTGGAGGGCACCGTGGGGTGACCACTAATTCATAAATAAAGATAATACATACCTATGCTCGAAGTTATAAACCTACACGCAAAGATAGGCGACAAGGAAATCCTAAGAGGCATCAACCTCAAAATAAAAGACGGAGAGACACACGCCATCATGGGACCTAACGGTTCGGGAAAAAGCACTCTAAGCGCAGTGCTCACCGGCAATCCTCTCTATGAAGTGACTGAGGGGGAAGTGTGGTTCAACGGAAAAGACCTGCTCGCCATGAAACCGGAAGACAGGGCACGCGAAGGCCTCTTCCTTTCTTTCCAATATCCAGTGGAAATACCCGGGGTGTCGATGACCAATTTCATGAGAGCTGCCATCAATGCCAAACGTGAATATCAGGGACTGGAACCTCTGAATGCTGCAGAATTCCTAAAACTCATGCGCGAAAAGCGAAAAATTGTGGAACTCGACAGCAAATTGGCTCACAGGTCGGTGAACGAAGGATTCAGCGGAGGCGAGAAGAAACGCAACGAGATTTTCCAAATGGCCATGCTCGAACCCAAACTCGCCATTCTCGACGAGACAGACTCCGGACTCGATGTGGATGCCATGCGCATCGTGGCTGATGGAGTGAACAAGATGCAGACACCTGAAACATCCACCATCGTCATCACACATTACGAGAGACTGCTGGACATGATAAAGCCTGATGTGGTGCATGTGCTTTATCAAGGACGCATAGTGAAAACCGCCGGACCAGAACTGGCCAAGGAGATTGAAGCCAAAGGCTATGACTGGATAAAGACAAGCCAAAAAAACGATGACAATGGGTAGCGAACAACAATACATCGACCTCTACAGCCAGTGCCGGCAAATGATAATGCAGCACTCTGGGGGCGCACTCAACAACGTGCGGGACCTGGCTTTTGAGAACTTCAAGCAAATGAAGTTCCCCAACAGGAAGGTGGAACGCTACAAATACACCGACATGCAGGCTGTCTTCGCACCTGACCTCGGCCTCAACCTGAACAGACTCGAAATACCCACCAACCCATACGATGCCTTTAAATGTGACGTGCCTAACCTGAGCACATCACTATATTTCGTGGTGAACGATGCCTTCTTCGACAAGGCTCTGCCCAAAAGCCATCTCCCACAAGGAGTCATCGTAGACTCTCTGCGCAAAATGGCCTCTGAACAACCAAGCATCATTGACAAACATTATGGGAGATTGGCAAACTCTAAAGAGGATGCCGTGACAGCCCTCAACACCATGCTCGCGCAAGACGGACTGGTGGTGTACGTGCCTAAAGGAGTGGTGGTGGACAGGACCATACAAGTTATCAACATCCTGAGGTCGGACGTGGACCTGATGGTCAACAGGCGCGTGCTCGTCATACTCGAAGACCACGCCGAGGTTAAGTTGCTCTTCTGCGACCATGCCGCCGACGACAGGCTGTTCCTCGCCACTGAAGTGGTGGAGGCCTTCGTGGGAAATGATGCCTCTCTCGAACTATACACCCTCGAAGAGACACACAACAAGAACTGCAGAGTGTGCAACACCTACATCGAACAGCAAGCCGGAAGCAATGTAAGACACAACGTCATAACATTGCACAACGGAATGACACGCAACCTCACCAACATTTCATTGGTTGGTGAAGGTGCTGAATGCCAACTCTATGGATGCGCCATTTCCGACAAGCATCAGCATGTGGACAACAACACCCTCATCGACCACCAAGCAGCTCACTGCACAAGCAACGAACGATACAAATATGTGCTCGACGGTCAATCCACCGGGGCCTTTGCCGGAAGGGTGCTCGTGAGGCATGGGGCACAAAAGACAGAATCGGCAATGACAAACCAAAACCTGTGCTCTACAAAAGAGTGCAGGATGTATACCCAACCCATGCTTGAAATCTATGCCGACGATGTGAAATGCTCGCATGGCAGCACCGTGGGACAAATCAACGACGCCGCTCTCTTCTACATGCAGCAGAGGGGTATAAGCCTCAAGGAGGCAAGAATGCTGTTGCAAACAGCTTTTGTCAACGAGGTGATAGACCAAATGAACCTTGAACCGCTGCGCGACCGACTGCACTACCTTGTGGACAAGCGCTTCCGTGGCGAACTTAACAAATGTGAAGGCTGCAAACTGTGCAAGTAAACGGCTGACTACAATCACCGATAGTGTTTCATCATACATTTGACCAACATGCAGATGCTTTATGACATAGAGCACATCAGACAAGACTTTCCAATCTTGTCGAGGGATGTGTATGGAAAACCTCTTGTTTATCTCGACAACGGAGCAACCACGCAAAAACCGCTTTGCGTGCTGGATGCCATGCGCGAGGAATACCTCAACGTGAACGCCAACGTTCACCGAGGGGTTCACTATCTCTCGCAACAGGCCACCGACCTGCATGAGGCTGCTCGTGAGAGAGTGAGAAAATTCATTAATGCTGAAAAGACAGAAGAAATAGTGTTCACAAGGGGCACCACCGAGGCCATCAACTTGGTGGCTGCTTCTTTCGGCGAACTAATGAACAAGGACGACGAGGTTATCGTTTCTGTCATGGAGCACCATTCCAACATCGTCCCTTGGCAACTGCTCGCCAGCAGGAAAGGAACAAGAATCAAGGTCATACCCATCAACGACCGGGGGGAACTGATTATTGACGAATACAAGAAGCTGTTCAACGAACATACGCGCATCGTCAGCATAACTCATGTGAGCAACGTGCTTGGCACCATCAATCCCATTGATGACATCATACGCATAGCGCACAGCCATGGCGTGCCGGTACTGATTGACGGCGCACAAAGCGCACCACACATCAAAATAGACGTTCAAGCCCTCGACTGCGACTTCTTTGCCTTCAGTGGTCACAAGATGTACGGGCCCACAGGGATTGGAGTGCTCTATGGCAAGGAGGAATGGCTTGAGAAGATGCCACCATACCAGGGTGGTGGCGAGATGATTGACACTGTGAGCTTTGAGAAGACCACTTTCGAAAAGCCACCATTGAAATTCGAGGCAGGCACACCCGACTATGTAGCAACTCATGGACTGTCCGTGGCAATAGACTACATCGAAAGCATTGGGATGGACAACATTGCGGCACACGAACGCCAACTGACAGAATACTGCATGCAGCAGTTGCGCAACATCGAGGGTGCCAGACTCATCGGAGAGGCAAGCGACAAGGATGCCGTGGTCAGTTTCCTGATAGGCAACATACATCACCTCGACATGGGCACGCTGCTCGACCGGCTGGGCATTGCCGTTCGCACTGGTCATCATTGCGCACAACCGCTGATGGAGCGCATGAGAGTGCAAGGCACGGTGAGGGCGTCTTTCGCCCTATACAACACCATGGAGGAGGTGGACATCCTCGTGAATGGCATAAGGAGAGTAATGAAAATGTTTTGAGGTATGCTGAAAAGCTATTATCATAAAGGCGTGATAGAAGCTGGCTGCGACGAGGCTGGACGTGGGTGTCTGGCTGGCAGTGTATATGCCGCTGCTGTCATTCTGCCCCAAGACTATGAGAATCCCTTGCTCAACGACTCGAAGAAACTGACCGAAAAGCAACGCTATGCCCTGCGCGAAGTTGTGATTCGCGATGCTGTGGCATGGGCTGTGGGTGTGGTGACGCCAGAGGAAATCGACAGCATAAACATTCTGAATGCTTCTTTCCTTGCCATGCACCGTGCTCTTGACCAACTCGCAGTGCGACCGCAAGCCATAATAGTGGACGGAAACAGATTCAAGCCCTACTGTGGCCTGCCCTACTCCACCATAGTGAAGGGTGACGGCAAATATCTTTCCATCGCTGCTGCCAGCATCCTGGCAAAGACCTTTCGCGACGACTACATGAACAACCTTGCCAAGGAATATCCATATTATGGATGGGCAAAAAACAAGGGTTATCCCACACGCGAGCACCGCGAGGCAATTCGACAACATGGCATCTCGCCATACCATAGGAAATCATACAACCTGCTCGGCGATGGGCAATTGATGCTGCCTTTCGCCGACTTCTGATAAAACATTACCTTCAACAAAGCCACTAAAGACCCTAAGGACCCTAAAGCCCTAAAAAACTTTGTCTTTTGCTTTGCATTTCGCTCCGCTTGCACTATCTTTGCAAATGTTTTAACAGCATCCCTAATGCCAGCTAAGAAATATTCAATGGGTAATGGAATGATAAGGATTGCCGTGATAGCGGCAGACTTTATCATTCTTAACTTGTTGCTCTATTTGTCCTCTCGCTTTCTTGCAGGAATATACCCCATCTACCCACCCTATTTCAAGCAAGAGCCACGAATAACATTCATCATGGCGAATATCTCCATGATTATCGGGCAAATCACATTTAGCTCAATCATACATCGCCGGCGAACCAATATAGACGAGGTGTTCATGAGCGTTCTGAAATTGTGCCTGCTGCAGAACACCTTCATGTTTGTATGCCTGAGACTCATTGGTGGAAACACCGGCGGCATGTTCAAGTTCATGGTTATCTTCGGATTCACCGAACTTGTAATAATCTTTATCAGCCGCATAATTGAGAAACTATTCATCAAATGGTTCAGGCAGGCAGGTCGCAACACACGGAGCGTGATGTTCGTAGGCAACGACCCTTCAATACTTATGCTCTACCGCAATCTCATCTCCGACTCTTCCACAGGATACAAGATGAGAGGCTATTATGCCGACTCGCCTATAGAGAACTGCCCCTCGGAAGTGAAGCACTTGGGAAGCATCAAACAATTGAACGAATTGATTGATTCTTCACAAAATAAAGAGCAAGACAGTTCCGGCCTATCATCCATTCAAGAATTGAATGATGTATTGTCAATAGACGAACTGTTCTGCAGTTTGTCGCACGACGAAAACGAGGAAATAATAAAACTAATCAGATTTTGCGACCATAACATAATACATTTCTACTACGTGCCGAGAATTTCGGGCAACTTCCTTCTCAACCTTCAACCTGAACGGTTGGCAGATACCACAGTATACACCAACCATCACGAACCTCTGTCACATCCTTTCAATTGGTTTGTAAAACGTTCTTTCGACATTGTGGTGAGCTTTGTCGTATGCTGCTTGATGATTCCGTTCATACCCATCATAGCATTCTTCATCAAAACGCAAAGTCCCGGACCTATTTTCTTCAAGCAAAAGAGAACAGGATTCAATGGCCGCACATTCACCTGTCTGAAATTCAGGTCGATGCATGTGAACAAAGATGCTGACTTGAAACAGGCAACTAAAGACGACCCGAGGAAATTCCCATTTGGCAACTTCATCCGAAAAACCAACATCGACGAGTTCCCACAATTCTTCAATGTGCTCAAAGGCGACATGAGCATCGTAGGGCCAAGACCTCACATGCTGGCGCATACAGAATTGTATGGGCAGATTATCGACAAATACATGGTGAGACACTTCAGCCTGCCAGGCATCACGGGATGGGCACAAGTGAGTGGCAGCAGGGGCGAAACCAAAGAATTGTGGGAAATGGAGGAACGCATCCAGAAAGACATCTGGTATATTGAGAATTGGACGTTTTGGCTTGACATTAAAATAATACTCCGAACAGCCGTGTCCTTGCTGATACCCGACAACAAGGCTTATTAGCACAAACTTGGTTAATTCAAGTTTAATAATGTTAATTTGCAATCCAAGAAAACCAAAACCACATTATTTATTTGTATATTTTCCAACAAAGTAGTATTTTTGCACCCAAATACTTGGGTACGATTGCCTTTTGGCGATCAGATTTCTTTTATTTTAGGGGTAATAACGGTATATATATCACTATTTTGAGATAACAAATGGGGGTCACTAAGACAATGCAGGTTGTATCAATAGTAAATAATATATTTCACCATAGTGAGTTATTAAAATCTATGTCTAAGTGCTTTCTGATGACATCAAAACATATTAATGGACAGCTTGATTGCTGTTGTCACAAATGTCTGTCATTCAGAATTATATGACAAGCAACAAGGACACGGGTTTCAAAACACACTAAAAAAATAAAAAATAGAATTATTATAACGCACCAAATATGTTAAGAAAATTCACAATTCTGGCGTTATCTCTTGTCGCGACAAGTACTTTCGCCAATCCCATTAGTAAAAGTGCCGCCTTGTCCGCAGCCAAGGTTTTTCTTCAAGAAAAAGGAATAAATGCCGAATTGAGGGAAAGTCAGAGGGCAAGAGCTTACTCCACGGCAAACAATGTCGAAAATCCCTATTATATCTTCAACACCAACAACAACAAGGGATTTGTCATTGTTTCAGGAGACGATTGCTTGAAACCCATTCTTGGATATTCTGATGAAGGCAGCATCGACCCTGAAAATATCCCTGATGGGCTTCAGATGCTTCTTGATGCATACGAGGAGGCTATAATCGACATCAACAACGACATAAAAAATGGCATAATCGACCCTAATGCCCAAAAGCCAAGAAAAACGATGTCGGTATCAAGAACCCCTGTGAAACCTTTCCTCCATGTGGCTTTCGGACAAGGTTCACCTTATTATACCAAAAACCCAAAGAAAGGAAGCACCTACACCAGTTGCTCTTGCACCACTGTGGCGATTGCACAAATCATGGCATATTATCAATATCCCGAAGTGCTTCCTGCATTGGAAGGATACACCACAAAGACTTTGGGACTGGAAGTCGAAGCTCTGCCAGAACATGTGATGGAATGGTCGAATGTATTGCCATACTACAATGGAATATCAGCCACCACTGCACAAAAGGAAGAGGTGGCCAACCTGATGAGGTGGATTGGGCAAAATGGCAACTGCGACTTCAACGAAGGCAGCAGCAGCAGTCTTGACACAAGTGTCTTCTACACATTGTGGGACTTCGGCTACAAGGTTGGTGGATTCACAAGTCTTGAGCGCAAGGAGCTCAGCGAATGGGAAGACTTCTTATACCAAGACCTCGCAGCCCAACGACCAGTGCCAGTGTTTGCCACAAACATATATGAAGGTGGTGCAAGACACGCTTTCATATTCGATGGTTACGATCAAGATGGATTATACCACGTGGATTGGGGATGGGAAGGATGCTGCAATGGATACTATAGTTTCAACTTTATCAGCCCTTACAAAAACACTTCCAGCTACACTTACATGAAAGATGTGAGCATGGTTTACAGGATTGCGCCTCCCAATGTTACCATGGTGTCAACGAAAACGCCAGCATCACAATGCTTGGAACTGAGGACCTTGTCGCTCAACAGTGGAAAAATATCTACCAGAATGAGAAATGATTTGAGCAATGCTGCCACTTTCAAATATGGTTTGGGACTGTATGACGACAAGTTCAATCTCGTGAAGGTGATTTGCGAAGACTCCACTGAATTTGCCAAAGATCAAAGCATTACCGTGACATGGAAGAATTGCGACTTCGACAAAGTGGCAGACGGCAAATATCGTGTTTACCCCATAAGCAAAATCAAAGGAGGCGACAACATCTGGCACTTTGACAAAGTGGCTTCTGCAAATGCATATTGCATTGCCAATGTTACAGGTGGGGAAGGCAAATACACTCTCGTAAAATCAACCACATACAATTCCTTCAAAAGAGACAAGAGCATAAAAATGGTTCGTGGTGCTGCAAGAGAATACACTCTCAACGTCACCAACAACACCATGGACTTTTCGCAAAAACGTATCTACCTATATGAAGACAGCATCACCCCTGTACAATTTGCAAGGTTGATGATTCCTGCAAACTCTACTGCTGATGTAAAATTCAACTATATTCCACATGCAAATGGCAAGCATGTGTTGATGGTTACAACAGACACGACAATGACAAACATCGTCTTAACTGACACGGTGAATGTTTCAAGCAGCGTGGCTTACAGTCTCGAACTAGATACAGTCATCATAGATGCCTACGATGCGAAACATAGCATTCTTTATGGCAACACTCTAAGATTCAGATTCAAAATCACCAACACCGGCACTGTTGACTACGATGATTATGTACGTCCATTGCTGAGGAAGACAACATGGTATGACACAAGAAAGTTCCTCGCACACATTCCTGTCAATGAGTCGCAATGGTTTGAAATGGAATCCAAAGACATGATTTGGAATCACTCTTATGGATTGACCATCAATGTGAAGTCGAAGAGTTCGGATGATCCAAACATCCTTCCCAACACCTTGTATAGCAAGACTTTCACACCAAAGCCTGGCATACGTATTTGGAACAGCGAGGGTGTCATGCACGCACAAGCTCCCAAGACAGGCAAATTCACCATGCCCGAAGATGCTTTGGCCGTGGATTTCACAGCACCGGAAATGGCAGCACCATCCAACATTGTGCCAAACAGCAACCCCAACGCTTTCTATTACGTCACACAGCCATACGAGTCACTTGAAGGCCTCAACCAGATTGTCAATGGAATGGCAAGCACTATTGTACTCCACGACAGCATACCATGCTATCTGCCTATGGATTTCAAAGCCGACAGCATATGCTACATACGCACATTCAAGAAAGGATTCATGGGAAAGAGAAGCCAGAACAACTGGTCGACCATCACACTGCCATTTACAGTGGACAAGGTTTTCAACACCGTGGACAACGTGTATGTAGACTGGTACAAGCCTGGTGACAAGAAAGACAAGAATTTCTGGGTGCGTGAGTTCTACTCGTCAGAGGGATACGACACTTACTTTAAAAATGCTGAGGCCATGAAGGCCAATGTGCCATATATCATCACCGTGCCAGGCGACTACATGGGTCCTGACACTTGCCTGGTGGACAAGCCTCTCGTTTTCAGTGCCACCAATGCAGATGTCATCAGCGGCAAGTCTATTTCAGACACATACAACTTCAATTTCATTGGCACATACGGACTACCAGCAGCTGAAGAAAACAATGTTTACATACTCGATGAGGAGGACCGTGGCAACAATTTCGTGTACTTGATAAGCGAAGAGCCTCAGGTTTGTCCTTTCCGCGCTTACTTCACTTCTGGAGCCAAACCGCTGGAAGACAATACCATCCTTTACATTCGTTCTTATATCGACATCGATACTTCCACCGGCATCAACGACATCAAGGGAAACAACATGATTGTTCGCTCTGCCAGCCATATGCTTGATGGAGTGTACACCATCAGTGGAACGAAAGTACGCTCATTGGGCGAAGGCACCTCTGTCAGGGAGGCCATCAGCGACCTGCCATCAGGCATTTACATCGTCAATGGAAAGAAATATGTGAAATAATTCTTTTATTACCATAGTCCAAAAACGGGATTCCACAAATATGGAATCCCGTTTTTGGTGTCATTTGGTGTGTCTGACTTTGATGTCAAAGATGCTCTTCCATGTATCGCTTCAATCCCTCGCGTATGGAATGCAGCCCGAAGTCTTCCACTTTAATTTCGTCCAGCGGCACCCAAAAACAATCCGAGGCATCATCGCCTGCTTTAAGCATGGCATCATCGGCCACCTCACAAAGAAAGAACATGTCGAGTGTGGGAATGGAAAAACCGGAATACAAGTATGTGTTGGGCACACTATATAGGTATTGTGCTGAAGTAACGACAAGGCCTGTCTCTTCTTTCACCTCTCTTGCCAAACCTTCTTCAGCAGTCTCTCCGATATCTGCAAAACCTCCAGGGAGGTCCAAGGTGCCAAGTGCAGGCTCACGACCTCGCCGCTCCACAAGCATTCTGCCGCTGCCATCCACGATGAATGCCACGTAGGCGCTACTTGGATTAAGGTAATACACAAACGAGCACTCGGTGCAGCGTTTGCTCTTCTCATCATTCTCAACGAATAGCGCACTACCACACACGGGACAGTGTGCAAAAAGTTCCAAAGGATGATTCTTCATTTTTATCACCAGCTATCGGTACGGAACGGGAAGAGGGGCAGTCCTGCAGCATTTTTCAGGTTACCCAATTGGAAATTCTTGAAGCAATAGCGTATGGCTACGGGATGCTCCACCTCCGGACTGGTTATCATGATTGTTTCGTCCCACTCACCACCGCCTGGTTGCCAGAAATGCTCTGCCTTGGCAGGATGGAACACCTTGTCGTCGCCGGCAACTTCAAACCCCTGGATGTCGGTAAATCGACTTATGCTGCCATAATCATCCTTCAGATGTATGTGCACTTTGTTGCCCACCACCTTCATATCCTTGAACGAAGGACTCTTACACCACACCTCCTGCATTCCATAGGTCTGGTTGAGTGCAAGTAATGCGAGTCGCTGTCCCACAGGTTTTTTCTGTGCAGGATGTATCTGTGTTGTCTCGTATGGGTATGCCAAGTCATTGGTGCACACCAGTCCGCTATTGGGAATGATGGTCGACGCCCTATACTGCTGCTCACGCAGCTTTGCCCCATTGTCTCCATTCACATTGTCATAATGATATGGCGCTATTTCCACAAAGTAGAATGGTATTTCACCAAGAGCAAACTGCGTTCTCCACTGATTTACCAACAATGCCAAACGGTCGGAATACTGATTGCCGGGGTCACCTACGTTCGAACATCCCTGATAAAAGATTATGCCCTTGACAGTATATTTCAATATGGGGTTGAATGTGCCGTTGCCCCACACCAACTGGCGGTGGTAATCCCATTCATGTCCATTCACGATAGCCATGGTGTCAAGCGGTTCATGGGTGTATTTCTGCAAGTTTTCACGCGTGAGCCAACTTTCCACCCTTGTGCCGCCCTTGTTGGCCATCACCAGCCCAATGGGAATGTCGAGTGCCTTGTTGAGCACTTGGGCGAAGAAATAGCCCGTGGCTGAAACCTCGGCAATGGTTTTCGTCCCTATCTCCTGCCATTTGCAATTGGCATCCTCCAATGGGGTCATGCTCATGACACTTGGAATCTTTACATAGTGAATGCCCTTATACTGCCTTGCATTCACCACCTCGTCTACAAAGCCTTCCACTGGACAATTGCCAAATCCCCTCATGGGCATTTCCATGTTGCTTTGTCCGGCACACACCCACACTTCACCAGAGAGGACATTTCTCACAGTCACAGCCTCGCCATCATCAAAGGTTATGGATAACGGTGTATAACTAGCCTTAGGAGTGTGCACAATTGCCATCCATCGGCCATCCTTGCCTGTCTTCACAGAATACGTCTTTTCACTCCACGACACCGACACCTTCACTTGTTTTCCCGGGGTGTCCCAGCCCCATAGTCGTGCCTCTGTGTTTTGCTGAAGAACCATGTTGTCGCCAATGACATTTGGCAACTTCACTTTCGCCTGCACGCAAAGAGCCATGATGACTGCGGTGGCCATAATTGTTATTCGTTTCCTTACCATGACTTTATATTTTCGATTTGTTTCTTTTCATCTTATTGATGATGTTTTTCTTTTCATATTTTTTTCGGCCGCTAAATTAATTAAAAAAAACGGTTCTGCCAAATGTATCATAATCCTAATAATCCTATTTGTTCTCCCTCTATTGCATACATTTCCTCTATTGCATACATTTCCCCTATTGCATACATTTCCCCTATCCCCCCACAATCAAAAATAAATCGCCCATTTATTTTGTGCTTCGCTTGTCTTGCAGTATCTTTGCAGAAGCTAAAAAGGAAATGTAATGAGAAAAACAGTCTTGCTGATGGTTATGATTGCCATCGCCTCTAGTCTATTTGCCCAAAAAGTACAAGTGATCAACCTATGGCCCAAGGGAGCACCCAACAAAAACGGAGTAGCCAACGACACCGCAAAGGTGTGGCTCTATCTGCCCGCTGACAGAAAAGCCACAGGGCGTGCCATAGTGATTTGCCCGGGAGGAGGATACCAAGGTCTCGCCATGGACCATGAAGGACATGAGTGGGCCAAATTCTTCCAAAATATGGGTATCACTTCCATGGTGCTGAAATACCGCATGCCTCACGGCAACCCGGAAGTGCCCATCTCTGATGCAGAGGAAGCCATCAAGCTCTTGAGGCGCAATGCCATGCAATGGCACATAAAATCCAACGAAGTGGGAATCATGGGGTCATCTGCCGGCGGACATCTGGCATCCATCGTCGCAAACACAGCAGAGAGAAATGCCAAGCCAAACTTCCAAATCCTCTTCTACCCAGTCATCACCATGATGCAGGGATACTGCCACCAAGGGTCGCACGACAATTTCCTGGGAAAAGGAAACCAAAAGAGAAAAGAAAAGAACTACAGCAGCGACTTGCTCGTCACAAGAACGACGCCGAAAGCATGGATAGCACTGAGCGATGACGACAACGTGGTGGAGCCCTCCAACGGAGCCAATTACTACATGGAACTATACCGTCATGATGTGCCTGCCTCGCTACATGTCTATCCCGACGGAGGACACGGATGGGGCAGCCGCCTCAGCTTCAAATATCACATCGAGATGATTATGGAATTGAAAGCATGGCTCGACAGCTTCTGATGAGAGCATGCCTTCCTAGGATTCTCTAGATTCTCTAGATTTTCTAGATTTTCTTGATCTTCTAGATTCTCTAGATTTTCTAGATTTCCTAGATTCTCCTAGAACCTCCTAGTCTCTCCTATACCCCCTACCCCCCAAAAAAACTTCCCCCATGAAAACCTTGAAACTATTTCTGACAGCCACCATTCTCATGGCCTTCACCGTCGCAGCGACGGCTCAAAAAAGAGAAACCTTCTCCATTGGAAACAAGACTTTCCTGCTTGATGGAAAGCCCTTTGTCATCAAAGCAGCAGAAGTGCACTACCCTCGTATCCCACGCCCTTATTGGGAGCATCGCATAAAGATGTGCAAGGCTTTGGGCATGAACACCTTGTGCCTATATGTCTTCTGGAACATCCATGAACAACGCGAGGGAGAATTCGACTTCACCGGCAACAACGACGTGGCGGCTTTCTGCCGACTGGCACAGAAAAATGGCATGCACGTCATCGTGAGACCTGGCCCATACGTCTGCGCTGAATGGGAGATGGGCGGACTGCCCTGGTGGCTGCTCAAGAAGAAGGACATCAAGCTTCGCGAGCAAGACCCCTATTTCATGGAACGCGTGAAAATCTTCGAACAGAAGGTGGGCGAACAACTGGCTCCGCTCACCATCCAGAACGGCGGCCCCATCATCATGATACAGGTGGAGAACGAATATGGCTCATATGGTGAGGACAAGCCCTACGTATCGGAAATCCGCGACTGCCTACGCAACATCTATGGCAACGATATGGCGCTCTTCCAATGCGACTGGTCAAGCAACTTCACCAAAAACGGTCTCGACGACCTCACATGGACCATGAATTTCGGCACCGGAGCCAACATCGACGAGCAATTCCGACGCCTTGGCGAACTGCGACCCAACTCACCACAGATGTGCTCGGAATTCTGGAGCGGATGGTTCGACAAATGGGGTGCTCGGCATGAGACGCGTCCTGCAAAGGACATGGTGGCCGGCATGGACGAGATGCTCTCCAAAGGCATCAGCTTCTCTCTCTACATGACCCACGGAGGCACCTCCTTCGGCCATTGGGCAGGAGCAAACAGCCCCGGCTTCGCTCCTGATGTCACCTCTTACGACTACGACGCACCCATCAACGAATGGGGTCTCGCCACACCCAAGTTCTGGGAACTGCGCAAGATGATGGAGAAATACAACGATGGCAAGAAAATGCCTGCTGTGCCTAAGGCTCCCATGCCAATTATCACGGTGCCAAAGTTTGAACTGAAGGAGTTTGCACCATTTTTTGGCAATCAGCACATGGAAATTGGCGATAGTCCCAAGACCTTTGAAGAGATGGATTTGGGTTGGGGAATGGTTTACTATAGCAGACCTTTACCAGAAATACCTGTGCCAAGCGAATTGACAATGGAAGTTCATGATTTCGCACAGATATTCATAGACGACCAATACATCGGAAAGATAGACCGCGTGAAAAACGAGAAAACCATTACGCTACCCCCTGTAAAGGAGGGTCAGCAACTGAACATTCTCGTAGAAGGAATGGGACGCATCAACTTCGGTAGAGCCATAAAGGACTTCAAGGGAATCGTAGGCGATGTGGTTATCAGTGCCGAAATAAAGAAAATCGAAATGACATGGAAACTGAAGCGGTGGGTTATGCATCCTATCAGCGACGAATACAAAAGAGCTTCCCGTTCTTTCGACTCCGATGCCTATCCTAACGCCTTTGGCAAACCTCTTGCCGACCGCATTACTGATGGTAAGTATGCATTGGGAAAGCGAGGCTACTACCGCGGCTACTTCAACCTGAAAAAAGTGGGCGACACCTTCCTCAACTTCGAGACATGGGGCAAGGGGCAGGTATGGG
>CAMJLI010000032.1 GCA_946406585.1 uncultured Prevotellaceae bacterium
TGATCCATTCCTTGCTCTTCACTATCAACATGCGGAAGGCGGGGATGTCGCTGAGGATGCCGGATGTGGCTTGGCTCCTCATGCGGAACATGTTTTTGGCCAACTGCTGGGTGATAGTGGATGCTCCTCGGGCCTCATGATGGACAATTGCGTCCTTGAGTGCGCCCAAAAGACCATGGAAATCTATGCCGCGATGGTGGAAGAAACGCTCGTCTTCTGTGTCGATGAGGGCATTCCAGAATACCGGTGCCACATCCTCGTATTTCACGGGACTGCGGTTTTCGTTGAAAAACTTGCCTATCAGCTTGCCGTCCGAACTATATACCTCGGAAGCGACATTCGAGGGTGGGTGCTTGATTTCATAAAAGCCTGGAGTATGGCCGAACAAGCCGAGAAAATTGATGTCTACAGCCCCAAAATAGACAAGGGTGAAAATGATGAAGGATGCAACACCCGAAGCCAGCTTCACATACCAGCGACGGCCTTTATATAGATGCACATACCAAGAAACTATGCGCTTGAAAGGGTATATGATCCATTTCAATATCCTCATGTCGTTGTCTTTTTGGATGATGAGCCTTTGGCTTTGATTTGTTCGTCTACGTATGCCAGTATGGATTCTTCTTCTTCAGGATGGAACCATCTGATTGAGGTGTCGCGCTTCAGCCATGTCAGTTGCTTCCTGCAATACCTGCGAGTGTTGCCTTGTATGCGCTCCACAGCCTCTGACAGTGTGCAGCGACCTTCAAGATATTCAAACATCTCGCGGTAGCCTACCGTGTTGAGCGAATTTGCCCCCTTGTATTGATAGACTTTGCGCACTTCGTCCTCCAAGCCGTCGGATATCATTTGCTCCACCCTGCGGTTTATGCGCTCGTACAGTTCGCTGCGGTCGCGGTTCAGGCCTATTTTCACTATGGAGAAATCACGGGGTTTCAAGGCACTTTTCCGGAACGACGTGTATGTGGTTCCTGTCATGTAGCATATTTCCAATGCATGCACCACACGGCGTGTGTTTTTCCTGTCCACAATCTGATAATAGGATGGGTCGAGCACGCGCAACTCTTCCACCAGGCGTTCCAATCCTTCTGATTCCAAACGATGTTTCAGCAGACTGCGTGTCTCGTCGTCCACTGTGGGGATGTCGTCGATGCCTTTGCATACGGCATCTATATACATCATGCTTCCTCCCGACATCAATGCGTGGGGCATGGTGGACAACTCGCCGGGGGGCAGCAGAAGCGACAGCACATCTTGCTCATATTTAGAGGCGCTATAGTAATCGCTCAAATGCAGATTGCCTACGAAGTAGTGCTTTACCTCCTTTTGCTGAATGGCTGTGGGTGCTGCCGTGCCTATGGGAATTTCGGCGAACAGCTGCCTCGAGTCGGCGTTGATGATTGGCACTCCCAAATGGTGGGCGAGGCGGAGGCTGATGTCGGTCTTGCCGACGGCTGTGGGACCTGTTACCACAAAGAGAGTGTCCATGACAGTGCCGGTATTATCTTATGATGCCGCGTTTGGAATTCTCCACAAAATTGATGATGTACTTTATTTCATCTGTCTGGGGCAATTCGGCCTTGATGGCTTCCAGTCCCTCTGCCATCACTCCTTTAGAATAGAGCAGGCGGTAGGCATTGTGGATGAGGTCTATGGCTTCCTTGCTGAAACCGCGACGGCGAAGTCCGACAAGGTTCATGCCACAGAAGTGGGCGGGTTCCTTGCCCACGATAATATAGGGTGGCACGTCCATGCTGAAGCGGGTGCCGCCCTGAATCATCCCATATCCGCCTACATGGCAGAACTGATGCACCAGTACGGCAGCGCTTATTATGGCGCAGTCGTCAACCACCACCTCGCCGGCAAACTTGGTGGAGTTTCCGATAATCAGGTTGTTGCCTAAAAAACAGTCATGGGCCACGTGGACATTTTCCATCAACAGGCAGTTGTTGCCTATCTGCGTGGTGCCCGAAGAGGCTGTGCCGCGTGAAATGTTGACATTCTCACGGAAACTGTTGTTGTTGCCTATCTCGCAAATCGTGTCTTCGCCTCTGAATTTCAGGTCTTGTGGCTTGGCTGAGATGCTTGCTCCTGCAAAGAACTCATTGCCATTGCCTATTCGCGCTCCATAGTTGATTGTGACGCTATTCTGAAGCACGTTGTTGTCGCCAATGACCGTGTTGCGGTCTATATAGCAAAATGGGCCTATTATGTTGTTGTCTCCCATCTTGGCTTCGGGATGAACGTAGGCCATGGGGCTTATTTGGTTCATATTCGCTTGTTTTGATTTGTTATGTTGATTGTCTGGCTATTTGATGGAATATACGAATGGACTATTTGTTCTTCACTATCTGTGCTGTGAATGTGGCTTCAGCCACTACGTGGTCGCCTACAAACATGTATCCCTTCATCGAACTGATGCCATGACGCACGGGATTCAGCAATTCCACCTTAAATAATAAGGTGTCGCCAGGGACGATTTTCTGGCGGAATTTCACATCGTCTATTTTCATGAAATATGTAGACCAACGCTCTGGCTCCTCAAGTGTGTTGAGTACGAGGAGTCCGCCACACTGCGCCATGGCTTCCACCATAAGCACGCCGGGCATCACCGGCTCCTGGGGGAAGTGACCTTGGAAGAAAGGCTCGTTGGAGGTGACGTTCTTCACGCCTACAATGTAGTTCGGGCCAAGTTCGATGACCTTGTCGACCAGTTGCATGGGAAAGCGATGGGGGAGCAGTTCGCGTATGCGGTTGTTGTCCATCACTGGTGTCTCGTTGGGGTTGTAGATGGGAGCTTGTATCTCATGCTTGCGTATCTCACGACGCATCAGGCGGGCAAACTTGTTGTTTATCGTATGGCCCGGACGGGTGGCTATGATGCGACCTTTGATGGGTTTTCCAATGAGTGCCATGTCACCTACAATGTCAAGCAGCTTGTGGCGTGTGCATTCGTTGTCCCACATCAGGGGCTTGGGCTGGATATAGCCCATCTTGGTGGCGTCCATGTGGGGAACTTTCAGCAGGTCGGCCAATTTGTCGAGCTGTTCTTGGGATATCTGCTTCTCGTAAATCACGATGGCGTTTTCCATGTCGCCGCCCTTGATGAGATTGGCATGCAGCAAAGGCTCTATGTCGCGAACGAAGACAAAAGTGCGCGCAGGCGCCACTTCTTTCTCAAACTTGTTGATGTTGTCGAGGGTGGCGAATTGACTGCTGATGAATTTCGACTGGAAAGAGCACATCACTGTGATGCTGAAATTGTCATCTGGCAGGATGGTTATGCACGAACCCGTGGCATCATCCCTTACTTCTATCTTGTGGCGGATGATGTAGTAGTCCTTGGGAGCGTTCTGCTCCTCTATGCCCACCTTGTTGATGCTGTCTACGTATATTGCTGCGCTACCGTCGAGGATTGGGAATTCCGGGCCGTTGACTTGAATGAGGCAGTTGTCTATGCCAAGGGCGTAGAGAGCTGCCAGACCATGTTCCACGGTAGACACCCTCACGTCATTGTCGCAAAGCACAGTGCCTCTTTGTGTGTCGGTGACGCGTTCTGCAATGGCGTCTATCACAGGAAGCCCTTCAAGGTCGATACGCTGAATCTTGATGCCTGAGTTTTCAGGCGCCGGGTTGAATGTCACTGTGAGGTTGAGACCAGTATGTAGGCCTTTGCCGAATAATGAAAAACTGCCTTTGAGAGTCCTTTGTTTATTCATTGGATTCTATTTTTTGCTTTATTTCTTGTATTTCTTTCTGCAATTGGTTCACTTGCTTGTATATTTCTGGCAAGCGGCGGCTGATGGCCACTTGCTTGAAGAATGAGTGTGGTGCTTGTGGCGGCGTGCCTATCAGTGTCTGGTTGCTGTCGATGCTGCCATTGGCACCCGACTGTGCTCCAAGCATCACCTTGTCACCAATGGTGATGTGACCGGCGACGCCTACCTGGCCGCCAAACATGCACCATTCGCCTACCTTGGTGCTGCCAGCTATGCCCACTTGGGCAGACATCACGGTGTTGGAGCCTATGTCGGTGTTGTGGGCTATCTGTACCAAGTTGTCGAGCTTCACTCCTCTACGCACGTATGTGCTGCCCATGGTCGAGCGGTCCACACAGGTGTTGGCTCCTATCTCCACATCGTCCTCTATCGTCACGATTCCTATCTGGGGTATCTTGTCGTAACCGTCGGCATTTGGGGCGAAGCCGAAGCCGTCGGCTCCTATCACGCTGCCAGCATGCAGAGTGACACGATTGCCTATCTTGCATCCGTGGTATATCGTGGCATGGGGATATATGATGCAGTCGCTGCCCACTTCCACACCATCACCAATGTAGGCATTGGGATATATCTGGCAGCCAGGGCCTACAGTCACTCCTTCACCGATATAGGAAAATGCACCCACATAGCAGTTCTCCCCAACCTTGGCGGTGGGTGATATGAACGCCAATGGGTCGATGCCGGTCTTCTTGGGCTTCATCGACTCGTAGAACTGCAGCAGTTTTGCCACGGTCTCGTAGGCATTGGGCACACGTATCAGGGTGGTTGATACGGGATGCTCCAATTCGAGGTCTTCGTTCACCAGCACTATGCTGGCTTTGGTGTCATAAAGATAATGGGTGTATTTGGGATTTGACAAGAACGTGATTGAGCCTTCCTTGCCTTCTTCTATCTTGCAGAATGAACCGACTTTCGCATCGGGGTTGCCTTCTATGCGCCCTCCTGCTATTTCTGCTATTTGGCTTGCTGTAAATTCCATGTTTTTGATGTGTGTTTGTAAGATTGCAAAGATACGATTATTTTTTCATATCTTGTGGTAACAAAGGTAATATTTACGTATTTTTTTGGAAAGTAATTGCACATTTAAGATTTCTGAAGCCTCGGTTATGTCTTTCATCACACCATCTTTGTAAAGAATGGTAATGCGGTCGTCGTGTATGTCGTACATGTCCTTCTGGATGGTGGAGACGTTGTAGAGGTGCTTCACCTCCTCACGGCCTACGCCAGTCTTCTTGATCAACTCGTCCTCCAACTCTGCCAGGCGGTCCTGGCTTATTGGAGTTTCGTGTATCTCCACCTTGAACGGACGGCGGTTGACTGTGTTCTGCGCCAATAGGGAGAGCACCTTGTCGTCGCTCTTCGTCCATTCCTTGATGGAGCAGTGTATGTCTGTGTCATCCAAATGGCCATAGTAATCCAAGGCTTCCTTGTGGTTTTGGAAAAAGTCAAGGTCTACGTGGTTCTGAAGGAAGTACCTCAATGACGGGGTGGCAAACAGGTCCTTGCCTTCCTGCATCAGTCCTTTTGCACGTGACAACAGGTTGACAAGCATCTTCTCCGTGCCCACCGTGGTCTTGTGAAGGTAGACTTGCCAATACATCAGCCTTCGTGAGGTCAGGTAGTTCTCTATGGAATATATGCCTTTGGAGTCCACCACCAGCCGGTCGTCTACCACATTTAGCATCTTTATGATGCGGGCGCTGCCTATGTTGCCTTCTGTCACACCTGTGAAGAAACTGTCCCTTCGCAGGTAGTCGAGCCTGTCCATGTCGAGCTGGCTGCTGATCAGCTGATGCAGGAAATGCTTGGGGTATTGGTCCTTGAAGATGTTGAGCGCGAGATTGAGGCAGCCATTCATCTCGCTGTTTATTTGCTCCATCATCATCAGCGAAACATCCTCGTGTGACACACCTTCCATCAGGGTGTGTTCCAGGACATGTGAATATGGGCCATGCCCTATGTCGTGCATGAGGATGGCTGCCTTGATGGCTTCAGCCTCGCTGTCGAATATGAATATGCCTTTCTGGCCTAGCGACACCACCGCCTCGCTCATCAGATGGAAGGCGCCGAGGGAATGCTGGAAACGCGTGTGCTGGGCGCCAGGATATACCACCGATGCCAGACCTAATTGCTTGATGTGGCGCAAACGCTGCATCAGCGGGTGGTCCACTATGTCCATCAATGGTCCTCCGGGAATCTTGATGAAACCGAAGACAGGGTCGTTTATTATCTTTCCTTCTGCCATTTAGAGTCCTATCTTCTCCAACTCTGCTGCCATTTCCATTTGTAGCGACTGGGCGCTCCTTGCAGCTGCCTCAGCGAAATCCTCTCCTTGGCTGGCGTATATTATGCCTCGTGAGGAGTTGACAAGCAAGCCGCAGTCGGATATGATGCCGTGACGGCATACTTCTTGCAGGCTGCCTCCCTGGGCTCCAACGCCTGGCACAAGCAGGAAATGGTTGGGCACTATTTGGCGTATCTCCTTGAACATTGCCCCTTTGGTGGCCCCCACAACATACATCATCTTGTCGGGACCTGCCCACGACTGGGATTTGCGAAGCACTCGTTCAAAAAGCCTTTCGCCTTCTTTGTCCTCCATCATTTGGAAGTCGGAACTGCCACGATTGCTTGTCAGGGCAAGCAGTATCACCCATTTGCCGTCATAGTCCAAGAATGGGGTCACACTGTCCTCGCCCATGTAGGGTGCCACGGTGAGGGAGTCGATGTCGTATTCCTCAAAGAAGGTGCGGGCGTACATGGCCGACGTATTTCCAATGTCGCCTCGCTTGGCATCTGCTATTATGAAATGCAAGGGATAGTATTTCCGCAAGTAATGCACTGTGCGTTCGAAGGATGAAATGCCTTTCACGCCAAGGCTTTCATAGAATGCCAGATTGGGCTTGTATGCCACGCAATAGGGTGCGGTGGCATCTATGATTGCCTTGTTGAATGCAAAGATGGGGTCTTCTACTTCCTGCAGGTGCTTTGGTATTTTCTTGATGTCGGTGTCAAGTCCTACACAGAGAAAACTGCGTTTCTTGGCTATTTGTTGAACTAATTCTTTTCTTGTCATGACTTTGGAGATAAATGTCTTGTTGTCAATTGTTTGCAAGTCGGAGAGCAAGGCTTCTTACAACTCTGTCTCTTTCATGCGTTCAGCATTTTCTGCCACCGTGAGGGCGTCTATCATGTCTTGGATGTTGCCTCCAAGGAAGCCTTGCAAGTCATGGGTGGTGTAGCCGATGCGGTGGTCGGTGACACGGCCTTGAGGGAAATTGTATGTCCTTATCTTGGCACTTCTGTCGCCCGTGGATACAAGTGACTTGCGGCGGTTTGCTATGTCGTCCACATATTTTTGGTGTTCCTTGTCGTATATGAAGGTGCGCAGGCGCGAGAGGGCGCGTTCCTTGTTCTTTGGTTGGTCGCGGGTCTCCGTGCATTCTATGAGTATCTCTTCTGTCTCGCCTGTATTGGGATTCTTCCACATATAGCGCAGGCGAACACCGGATTCCACCTTGTTCACGTTCTGGCCGCCTGCTCCCGAAGAGCGGAAGGTGTCCCATTTTATCTCGCCCTCGTTGATGTGCACCTCGAACTTGTCGGCTTCGGGGAGCACTGCCACGGTGGCTGCGCTGGTGTGCATGCGTCCTTGGGTTTCGGTGGCGGGGACGCGTTGCACGCGATGCACGCCAGATTCGTATTTCAAGACACCATACACTCCATCGCCACTCACGGCAAAGTCGATTTCCTTGTAGCCGCCCACGGCACCCTCGCTTTCGCTTGTCACGCTAAGTTGCCAACCTTTTGAGTCGCAGAACTTCTTGTACATCTGGAACAGGTCGCCGGCAAACAGGGCTGCTTCGTCGCCACCGGTGCCTGCGCGAATCTCCATCTGTACGTTCTTGGCGTCTTCGGGGTCTTTGGGCACCAGAGCCATCTTTATTTCTTCTTCTATCTTGGGTTGGAGAGCCTCGTTCGTGGAAAGTTCCTCACGAGCCATCTCGCGCATGTCCGGGTCGCTTTCGTTGGCAATGATGTCCTTGGCTTCACGTATCGTGTTCAGGCAAGCGATGTAACGCTTGCGTGCGTCCATGATGTTGCTCAGCTCCTTGTATTCCCGTGTGAGCTTCACGTATCGTTCCTGGTCGGCTATCACCGAAGGGTCGGTGATGAGGGTGGAAATCTCTTCAAAACGGGCTTCCAGACCGTCTAATTTTTGTAATATGCTGTTGTTCTCTGCCATTGTTGTTTTGTTCGTGTGGGTTTTTGCTTGTGTGGACTGCTATTCGTATTCGTATGTGCCGTGTTCCGACTTAATGGTGAGGTGGCGGTGTCCTTCTTCGATGTAGCCCACCACTTGGGCGTCAATTCCGAAACTGTTGCTGATGGAGATGATGTCGTCGGCAAGTGAAGGAGAAACGTATATCTCCATGCGATGACCCATGTTGAAGACTTGGTACATCTCTCTCCAACTTGTGCCGCTGCTCGACTGGATGAGCCTGTAGAGTGGCGGGGTGTCAAACAGGTTGTCTTTCACCACGTGGCAATCTGCACCTACAAAATGCAAGACCTTGGTTTGGGCGCCTCCGGTGCAGTGCACCATTCCGTGAATGTCATGACGGTGTAGGTCGAGAATTCGTTTCACCACCGGGGCATAGGTGCGGGTGGGTGAGAGCACGAGCCTGCCTGCATCTAGCGGGGTGCCAGCTATCGGGTCGGTAAGGCATTTGCTGCCGCTGTATACCAGGTCTTGTGGTATGGCGTGGTCGTAGCTTTCCGGGTATTTTTCTGCCAGATAATGAGCAAAAACGTCATGGCGTGCTGATGTCAGGCCGTTGCTGCCCATCCCGCCGTTGTATGTGCTTTCGTATGTGGCCTGTCCTGTTGACGACAATCCCACGATTACGTCTCCGGGGCGGATGTTGGCGTTGTTGATGACGTCGCTGCGGCGCATGCGGCATGTCACGGTGGTGTCCACGATGATGGTTCGCACAAGGTCTCCCACATCAGCTGTCTCGCCTCCGGTGGAATGGATGCCTATGCCCATCTTCCGCATCTCAGAAAGAATCTCGTCGGTGCCATTGATGAGTGAGGATATCACTTCTCCCGGTATGAGTGTCTTGTTGCGGCCTATGGTGGAAGATACAAGAATGTTGTCCACAGCTCCCACGCATAGCAGGTCGTCGGTGTTCATCACTATGGAGTCCTGGGCTATGCCTTTCCATACGCTCATGTCGCCGGTTTCCTTCCAATACAGGTAGGCGAGTGAGGATTTTGTGCCGGCTCCGTCGGCGTGCATGATGTTGCAGTAGTCCGGGTCGCCGCCAAGAATGTCGGGAATGATTTTGCAGAAGGCTTGGGGGTACAAGCCTTTGTCTATGTTCTTGATGGCATTGTGTACATCTTCCTTTGCGGCAGAAACGCCGCGCATCATGTAGCGGTTGTTGTCCATTGTGTCTCGTTGTTTGTTTCCTAATTGCGAAGAGGATTTCATGAGCAGCTCCTCTTCCTTCTCTCTGCTCTTTGGCGGTGAATGTGGGATGGCTTAACGCTCATGCCAGAATTCCCAACTGGCAAATGCTTGCAGCAGAAGCATTTCAAGACCGTTGACCACGGTGGCGCCTTGTTTGGCTCCCTTGTGCATGAACATGGTCTCGTCGGGATTGTAGATGAGGTCGTAGAGCAGGTTGTGGCTGTCCATGGCCTCGTAGGGCAGGTTGGGGCACTCGTTGGTGTGGGGGAACATGCCGCATGGGGTGCAGTTCACTATGACATTGTATTCCCGTACGTCGTCGCCCGTGATCTTGTCATATTGCACCGTGCCCGGACGCTCGTAGCGACTCACAAACACGCATTCCAAGCCTAATGATTTCAAGCCATAATAGATGGCTTTTGAGGCTCCGCCAGTGCCCAATATCAAGGCTTTCTTGTGGAAAGGCTCAAGCATTGGCTCTATGCTTTTTGTGAAGCCTATCACGTCGCTGTTGTAGCCCTTGAGGAAGTAGCCCTTGTTCTTGTGGATGACACTCACCACGTTCACCGCACCAATGGCACGGGCTTCCGGACTCACATGGTCCAAGTACCTTATCACCTTTTCTTTGTAGGGGATTGTCACGTTGAATCCCATCAAGTCGGGGTTAGAGGCGAGAATTTCCGGCAGCAGTTCTATCTGCGGAATCTCGAAGTTCACATATTCCGCGTCAATCCCTTCGTTTTGGAATTTCTCGTTGAAATATCCAATGGAGAAGGAGTGGGAGAGCGGGTAACCGATGAGACCGTATTTTTCCATATCTATCCTTGTTTGTGGGTTATTTAGTTGCTAAGTACATGGTGCAGATGCCAAATGTCATGCGCCTGAACGAGGTGTCCCTGAATCCTGCTTTCTTGAGGATGTCCATCATTGTCTCCCCTTGGGGGAATGCCTCGATAGTGGCTGTCAGATAGCTGTAGGCACGCTTGTCTTTGGATACCAGCCTGCCGTATGCTGGCAGTATGGTGTGTGAGTAGGCCTTGAAGAGCTGCTTCATGGGGAAGCGTGTGGGGTGTGTCAATTCCACTATGCTCAAGTGCCCGTTTTGCCGAAGCACCCTGTGCATCTCTCGAAGTCCGAGGTCGAGGTCGGCGAAGTTGCGAATGCCGAAGGCGGCGGTCACTGCATCAAAACTCTCGCTGGGAAACGACAAATTCATGCAGTCTTCCTTGGCAAATGTTATGATGTCCGATAGATTCTCGCGTGACACCTTCTCGCGGCCTATCTGCATCATTCCTTCTGAAATGTCGGCTCCCACCAGGCGTGTGGGGTGCAGGTGCTTGGCCGTCTGGATGGCAAAGTCGCCAGTGCCTGTGGCAATGTCGAGTATCTCCTGTGGATGGAAAGGCTCCAACTGCCTTATGGCTTCGCGTCGCCAGTGCTTGTCAATGTCGAGCGACATCCAGTGGTTCAGCGTGTCATAACGTGAAGCTATGGAGTCGAACATCTTCTCCACTTGCTCGCCTTTGGCGGCATTGCTGTCGTAGGGCTTGATTTTCTCTTGCTTGTACATTCAACGGCTGGCGAGGTAGGCTTTCACGTTTTTCTCTATGCGCTCGCCAAGGTCCCCTTTGGATTCAGCCCGTGAGAATGGCTCGCCTGTGATATGCTCGTAGAGTTCTATATAACGGTCGCTCACGCTGTTGGCATATTCGTCGGTTATCTCTGGCATCTTTTGGCCTGGCTCGTTCATGAAATCATGCTCTATGAGCCATTGGCGCACAAACTCCTTCGAGAGCTGGCGCTGCGGCTCATGGTTGGCGAGCTTTTCCTCGTAACCGTCGGCATAGAAGTATCTGCTGCTGTCGGGAGTGTGTATCTCGTCTATGAGATATACCTTGCCGTCCCTCTTGCCAAACTCGTATTTCGTGTCAACAAGGATGAGGCCTTGGCGGGATGCTATTTCCTGACCACGTGCAAAGAGTTTCCTTGTGTAGTCTTCCATCACTGCATAGTCCTCGGCAGACACTATTCCCTGACTTATGATTTCCTCTTTCGAGATGTTGAGGTCATGACCCTCGTCGGCCTTTGTCGTGGGTGTGATGATTGGTTCTGGAAAACGCTGGTTTTCCACCATGCCGTCGGGCAGTGTCACGCCGCAGAGTTCGCGGCAGCCTTCTTTGTATGCTCGCCAGGCAGAACCGGTAAGTATCGAACGAATTATCATTTCCACACGGAAGCCTTCGCATTTCAGACCCACGGTCACCATTGGGTCGGGAGTGGACAATTTCCAGTTGGGGCAGATGTCGCTTGTGCTGTCAAGAAACTTGGCCGCTATCTGGTTGAGCACCTGACCTTTGAAAGGGATGCCTTTGGGAAGGATTACATCGAATGCTGAGATGCGGTCGGTGGCTACCATGACCAAAAGGTCATCGTTGATGGTGTATACGTCACGTACCTTGCCGTGGTATACGCTTGTCTGCCCGGCAAATTGAAAATTGGTTGAGGTTAATGCTTTCATTATCTTTTTATGCTTTGTTGGCTTTGTTCTCATTGTGAATTGGCCTCTCTGCCTTCTTTCTCAGTCTTGGCTTCCCGGTCGGCTTGCTCGTAGGCATTGACTATGCGTGTCACCAATTTGTGGCGCACGATGTCTTTCTTCTCCATTCTCACAAGTCCTATTCCGTCGATGTCCTTGAGAAGCGTGAGGGCTTCGCTTAGACCGCTGCGTTGTCCGCGGGGTAGGTCTATTTGTGTGAGGTCGCCCGTTATTATCATCTTGGTGTTCCAGCCCATGCGTGTGAGAAACATGCGTATTTGGGCGGTTGTGGTGTTCTGGGCTTCATCGAGTATCACCACGGCATCGCTGAGTGTTCTGCCACGCATGAATGCCAATGGGGCTATTTGGATGATTCGCCTCTCCATCATCTCTTGCAATTTGGCTGGAGGTATCATGTCCTCCAGTGCATCGTATAATGGTTGGAGATATGGGTCTATCTTGTCTTTCATGTCTCCAGGCAGGAAACCCAATTTCTCTCCTGCCTCCACTGCCGGCCTGCTGAGAATGATTTTCTTGGCTGTCTTCTCCTTGAGGCATTTCACCGCAAGTGCGATGCTTAGGTAGGTCTTGCCTGTACCTGCCGGGCCTTCGGCAAACACCATGTCGCATCGTTCGAAAAGGTCGACGAGGAGCTGTTGGTTGGCACTGCGGCTCTTGATGGCTCTGCCCGACACGCTGTACACCAGCACGTCTTTCACGCTTTCAGCTTTCGTCTTCCGGCCTTTGATGATGTCGAGGATGTCTTCCTCGGTGATGATGTTGTATTTCTCCACATGCTTGCGCATGGCTTCCAACTTGTCTTCAAACACTTCTATCTCATCATCGTCGCCAAGAACTTTCACTACGTTGCCTCGTGCCACAATGCGAAGTTTCGGAAACAAGGACTTCACCACCTGCAGGTGTGAGTTGTTGATGCCATAAAAGGCTACCGGGTCAATGTCTTCTAATACTATATGTTTCTCTATCAATTTCCTTCTGCTTTGATTTGGATGCAAAATTACGCAAAAATCCCGAATTATCGGCCTTATCCTATAATTATTTGTGTTGCTTGAACTTTTTATGGCTGTTCTGCTGATAATAACAGCTACTAAACAAATCCTTTATTCTGAAATATTCAAAAATTGTAATTCCGGTTGAAGAAAACAGAGCTGTTCTCTTTGAGCAAATTGAAGAATTCGCGTGCGGCTCTTTTCACATAAGAATTCTTCAGTTGATGTATGCAGCCATGCATTTGCTTCTCCGGCGTGTCGGTGTCGGTGATGGGTATGGCTTTCAGACCTTGCTCTGCCACCACCGTGCTCTCGCTGAGCAAGGTTACATAGTTGGACTCCCGTATCAGCCTGAAGAGCAGGTAGACGGTGTTCATCTCAACCTTGATTCGGAAACTGTAGTCGGTTTGTGCTATGGCACGCTCGAATGCATTCCGGGCTTGGGTGTCTTTCTTTGTCAGTGCCAGGTCGTAGTTTTGCAGCTCTTCGAAAGTGATGGATGAGTGCTTTGCAAGTGCATGGCGGTCGTTCACGATGGCTGCCAGACGGTGATGGAACAACACTTGGCTGTCGATCCTGGGATTGGGTGTGGTGGGCTTGAAGGCAAGCACGAAGTCTAGTTCATGATTCTCAAGACGTGATATCAGGTCGGCCATCGTTGATTGCGTGACGTTCATCTTGACGTGGGGGTGCTTTCTCAGAAATGCGGTGACGGTCTCTGCCATGATGCTGGCAAAAGAGAAGGTCACACCGATGTTCAACTCTCCACCTGTCAGGTCTTTCAGTTCATCGAGCCTTTGAATGCAGTTGTCGGCAGAGTGGAGTGTTTCCTTGGCAAGGGGCAATAATTCCTGACCGGCCTCGGTGAGAATCACCTCATGGCTGTTTCTTTGAAACAAGGGTTGTTGAAACTCATTCTCCAACTGCAAGATTTGGTGGGAAAGGGTGCTTTGGCTTATGAACAGTTCCTTGGAAGCTGTTGAGAAATTCAGTGTCTCAGCAAGCTTGACGAAATATTTTAATTGTCTTAGTTCCATATGTAGGTGCAAAGTAACTGATTTTCCATGAAAGAACCAAATGCCTATCAATCTTTTTGTTTGTCCTCGAGCATGGCTATCGATTTTTTCGATAGCAGCATTTCTCTTTTTTTGTGGTGAAGGGTGCTGTACAATTCATAACCATTGGTTGTGTATGCCCCAAAACAGATGTACTTTTGCAGCATCAAATGAACATTACAAACTTAAATAAGACAAAGACAATGAATGCAACAGCTATAATCACAATCGTGGCAATGAGTTTGGTAGGTGCACTTTTCTGTGTTTGGATGACCCGTCACGACAACCTGGAAGTTAGATAAACGACATCCTTTTGCCCTACGGCATCAACATATGCCGTAACCATACCGAAATAGTATCACTCTATAAAGAGGATATGGCTCTTTTCTCCACACTCTCATACGTTGGGAATGTGGTTTTTTTGCATTATTGGCGACTCCTTCCAAGGCATTGCAAAGGTAGGATTTTTGGGGAAAATGGTAAGACAGCAGTAACAATCCTCTGTATTATGGGAAAATGTGGTGTCTTATCTTCATGTTAGATGACAGTTTGCGCTTTCAAGAATTTGTCGGCTTTTGTTCGTCATTCTCTCTTTTTTTTCG
>CAMJLI010000033.1 GCA_946406585.1 uncultured Prevotellaceae bacterium
GGGAAAGCCGGCAAGCTCGACTCCCTTGCCAATGAGGGGAGATTCATGATGGCTGTCATGTCAGCCACCGCATTGAACGACGCAGGGGTGACATTGATGATACTGATTCCCAACCCGCTCTCCAAGACTGAAAAGGCAGAGCAAGCCTGCCTGAAAGAGATTCAGCAAGTGATAAACGGCAACTTCAGCGACAAGATGTTTCAAGCAATAAAGCAAGAAAACCAAAGAGAGGCCATCCTGGAATTGGAGGAATTGGACAGCCGTTTCCAAAAAATGGTCATGACAATGAGCAGCGGACATGACTGGAAGGACTATGTGGACAAGGTGAATGCCATAGACAACGTGACAAGAGACGACGTGATAGCTGCAGCAAAACGGTATTACGACGCTCCCTTCATACGTTTCAAGAAGAAATATGGCAGTGTGGAGAAAGACAAGATGTCACAGCCGGGCTACATCCCTGTGGTGCCGAAGAACAGAGCAGCAGAGTCGGAATATGCCAAGCGACTGACATCCATGCCAGTAAAGGCCATCGCCCCTCGCCTCCTGGACTTGGATAATGATGCCACCACCACCTCGCTTGGCGGTCAGGCAATGCTCTACACGACAAAGAACCCCGTGAACGACCTCTTCAAACTGACCATCAACTACAACCGTGGCACGAAGGCGGACAACCGCCTGGAGATTGCTTCCGGGTTCATGTCGGAGATAGGCACCGACTCCCTCACCCATCAGGAGTTTGCATCTGCCCTCCAACTTTTAGGTGCTGACTTGGACTTCTCCTGCACGAATAGCACGACATCAATCGAAGTGACTGGCGTGGACAAGAATTTCGACGCCACCATGCAATTGGTGAACCATCTCCTGCTCCATCCCAAGAGCAACGACAAGATACTCAAGACTATAAAAGACGCTTTGAAGTCGTCTGAGAAATCCCTCACCGAGGAGAACACCGACGTGTTGAAGTCGATGCTGAAAAAGGTCACATTGGGTGACCAATCGTCCGACCTGAACCGCTTGACCTACAAGGAGGCAAAGAAAATGACCGGCGAGGAACTCATCAGCATCTTCAACCAAGTATATGGCTACGCCTGTGACATCATCTATAGCGGCACCCTCGACAGCCGCGAAGTGGAGGCTGTGGTGCGCAAGACATTACCCGTGGAGCGCAGCAAGGCTGCATACGTGGACTATTCCAGCGAATTCATGGGATACGACAGGCCGACAGTATATGTCTATGACATGCCCAAGTCGCGCCAGACTCTCTTCTTCGCCTACGACAGGCTGAAGGCGATGCCCTCAAAGGAAGCGCGCGTGCCAGCATATCTCTTCGAAGAATATTTCGGTGGAGGAATGTCGTCGGTGCTGTTCCAGGAAGTGAGGGAATTCAGGTCGATGGCATATACCACCGCCAGCAATCTGTATAACCTATCATTGAAAACGAAGCCCAATTCCCCGCTCGGCATCATCAGTTATGTAGGCACACAAGGCGACAAGACAATGAGCGCCATCAAGCTGGTGGACTCACTGCTGCACGAAATGCCATTGATAGAGAAGAACTTCAAGATTTCAAGACAGAATCTCATCAACAACATCAACAACGAATATCCATCGTTCCGCGAGATTGGTGAAAAGATAGCAGCACACCGCAGAAAAGGTTATACGGAAGACAAGGACACTGGCATGGCCGAGCTCTACAATGCCGCCACCATGGAGGATGTCAAGAAATTCTTTGAGAACAACATCAAGAATGATGCCGGCCACCGCGTATGGGGCATCGTCGGCAACAAGAAGAAACTCAACCTCAAGGAATTAGAAAAATACGGACAGGTGGTGTTCCTCAAGGAGAAGGATTTGTTCAGGAAGTAGGGGGCAGGCATTAGCCTGCACACCCACTTCCTCAGAATTGACAGGAAAATGATGCCATCAACGACCGTCCCCGCTGGAAATGCGGGGCATGCTGGTAATTGGGTCCGCAGATGTAATGGTCTGTATTGAAGATGTTTTCGCAGTCCAAGGATATTTGGAAATTATGTTTGTAACCATACTTGACACCAAGGTCGAATAGCATCTTCGGATCCACGAAGAAGTCTTCTTCTTCAACATCATTATAATTCAGTTTCCTTCCGATATATGAAGTGTGGCCATACACCTTGAGCTCGTGGGTCTTTCCCTGAAGCAATTTCCATGCACCATGGAGATTGAGTGTGAAATGAGGCACGCCAGCGACCATTTCCTTGGATTGGTTATAATAATAATGCTCAGAACTGATGTCGCGGCAATAATAGAGTGAGAGGATGGCATTAAAGCGGTTGTATGCATAGCCAACATTGCCCTCCATGCCGATATTGATGAGCTTTCCCGTGTTTTTATAGGAATATCCTTCTCTTTCCTGCCAGCATAGCAGATTGGAATATCTGTTGTAAAAGAGGTTGACCTCATAATTCAAGTGCTGCGGCGCGACCTTTCCCATGGCTGTTAGCTGAATGGCAGACAAATGTTGTGGCTTCAAGGTCTCATAGCCTGTCTTTGTTATGAAGCGATAGTAAAAGGACAAGTCTGCATACGCCTCAGAATAAGACAGTTTGAGACTGAAGCGCTCACTTGGCACATACATCAATGCCAATCGTGGAGAGAAAGACTTCACAGCATCTTCTCCTTGCCGATATTTAAAGTCATATCGGCCACCTACATTCATGATGAGTTGTGGAAGGAAATAGTGCTTTTCCTGTACATAGAATGAGAGGATTCTTTCCTGGCCGGTGTCGGTAAATTCATCTTCCTCTATAAAACCAGACCCGATTTCATGAAAACCAGACCCCCAATAAACAACGCTTGGCTTAAGCGAAAACTTCTCATATTGCCAGCCTGCCAAAATATTTCCTTTAGAATTGCCTATCTGGTAGTCGGCAGCCGCCCTGGCATACCCACCCATCGTGTGCTCTTTACGATGCGAGACACTAAACATTCCTTTCTGGATTTTCTCCTCATACCTGAGGTTGCCTTCTTCGTCCAACAAATATTCGTCAAATCTTTCATTCAGAAGTGGACTCACATTAATTACAGAATCATAATCCACAACATAGTTGGTCAATTTGTACCAGTCGCTGTAGAATGAGGCTTCAAGGTGTATTTTTTTAAACTGACGTGTATAGGCTATTTCAGCATGAGTGGATTCATTCCCATTTCCTGGCTTGACATCACTAATGGGACCATATCTATCGTAATCATAACCACCATAGAGTCTGGTATGCTTTAATACCTTCTTGACATTCTTTTTGCTGAACATCAGGTCAAACCCCTTGAGCCGAAAAGTAAAGCCAACATCATACGCCGGCATATCCTTGTAGGCATCAACATATATTTTGTCGGGATTGAAAAAATACCATTTATTGGCACCATCTTCTTCAATATATGACCTACTATCCTTAAGATACCCTTTACCATCACCAAAATGACGTATTTGCCCATCAGATTTGTAGATGGAAGCCCATACGAAAATATCTGCATCCATGAACTGCGTGCCCATCGTGAAGTCAGCCTTGTGGGTGTTGTAAGTGCCATATCCGTATTTCACCTTCACTCCATCAACATCCCTGCCGCTTTTGGTGATTATATTGACCACCGCCGACAATGCCACATTGCCATACAAGGAGGAAGCAGGGCCACGAAGCACTTCTATGTGGTCGATTTTCTCCGTACTGACAGAATAGCTTGTAGGGCCTGTGTTGTCAAAACGGGTGTTCAGACGATGACCGTCCTCCATGATCAAGATGAGTTCCTGCGACTGGGAGTATGCGCCATGCATCGACATGTTCAATTGTTCATCAATGGCGGTGACCTCTGCCATGCCCGGAACGTAGGCAGCGAGTATCTGCCCCAAGTTCTTGTTGTAGCCCAGTTCTTCAATCATCTCTGCCGTGATGATGGTGATGGGAACAGGAGCCTCGTTCAAGGTTTCACTTTGGCTGGATGCCGTGGTGATGGTGGCGACCATGCCCTCCTTGAGTCTGTTGACGATGTCCATAAAACGGGCGGGGTCTTCCGTGGAGTTGTAGTAGTTGTTGAGTTTCACCAACTGCTCCGCATAATATTGCGCCTCCTCATCCTTGTCTTCACCAAGGTAGCATAGAGCCAATAGGCGGTATGCGCTCTGCTTCAGACTACCCTCAAAGTTGTCTATGTTTTCCTTCAACAGTTGGATGGCTTGTTCAAAATGGCCTATTCCATATTCACTCTCGGCCTCATTGTATATTTGCCGGGAGGCACTCTCCTGTGCATTGACGCTAAGAGACAGCAAGCAGAGCACTATCAACAAGAACAGGTGCAACTTCTTTTTCATTTCCTGATGGGTATGGTGAATGTAAAGGCAGAACCTTCGCCCTCGGTGGAGTCAAAGGATATTGTCCCCCCATGCTTGTTTTCTATAATGTCGCGAGTGATGCCTAAGCCGAGACCTGTTCCCTGCCCTATTGGCTTGGTGGTGAAGAAGTTCTCGAAGAGCCTCCGACGCACTTCCTCGTTCATCCCTTCACCATTGTCGGCTATGCTGATGATGAGGTTGGAGCCCTCCTTCCTCACATCGACAGACACCTCGGGATGATAGTCTTCCCCTGCTGTCTGTTTCTTTTTCCAAACGGTATAAAAGGCATTGTTCATGACATTGAGCACGGCGCGGCTAAGGTCCTGTGGAATGACCATGATCATGGGCAGTGCCTCTTCATATTTCTCGTGGATGCTGACATTGAAGTCCTTGCAGTTGGCACGCATGGCATGATACGAGAGCCACACATACTCCTTTACAATCTTGCACACATCGGTAGGCAGGAAGTCGCCATCCTTTCCCCTCGACGCCCTGAGGATGTTTTGTATGATGCTGATGGCACGCTCTCCATGCTCCACTATCTTTGCCATGTTCTCCTTCAAGTCGGCTATGATGTCGGCTGCATCCTCACGGTCTTCCTCTGGTAAGTTGTCCTCATTGTCCTCAACGATTTCGGCAAGGTCCTTCAAGAGTTTGTCAGACAACTTGCTGAAGTTGATGACGAAGTTCAGCGGATTTTGTATCTCGTGGGCTATGCCGGCACTCAGCGAACCTAAAGATGCCAATTTCTCCTGTTGCTGGAGCTGTTGTTTTAGCTGGTCAATATTTTCCATAGTGCTAAATACTATCGTTTAATTTTGAACACCTATTTATTTTTCTTGACAGGTAAAGTGATGACAAACTCACTGTATTCGTCTTTTACCGAATCCACAAGTATGTCGCCACCATGATTTTGCACAATCTCACGGCTGAGGTAAAGGCCTACCCCTGACGCCTCACTTGTGGTCTTGGTGGTGAAGAACGGATCGAAAATCTTGTCGATGATTGTCTTCTCGATGCCTATGCCATTGTCGCGAATGCTTATATTGACAGTGTTGTCCTTTCGGGTTACATTCATGTCTATCTCCGGGGAATACGCCTGGCCTACATTCTGCAGCTTTTGCGCTTTCCTCACCACGGCATGGATGGAATTGCCCAAAAGGCTCATGATGGTCTTGCTCAGTTGGTCGGCATTGCCATTGATGGTCAATGTGTCTTGAGTGTCATTGAAGATGACCTTTATGCCATACTGCCCTATCTCCTGCTTGTAGAACTCGTGGAGCATGCTCCAGTCCTGGCGTATCACCGCCATGAGATCCATCGGCACTATGCCGCCCGACCTGTCTTTCAGCATCTCCTCCATCGCCTTCAGCGTCCGGGTGGTGTTCTGTCCGTGCTCGCCCACTTTCTGCAAGTTCGTCGTCAGCATTTCGAGCACTTCCATCGTGTCTTCGTAGTTGTCTTCATCGATGTTTTCCTTTTCATCCTCCACATTCGCCTTGACATCCCTCACAAGCCCTTCGGAGAGCTTGGCGAAGTTGTTGATATAGTTCAGGGGGTTGAGAATGCGGTCGATAAGTCCCTGGGTAAGTTTGCCCGCAGTAGCCATCTTCTCCAGCCTTACCACCTCCGCAGAGCGTTCCTTAACAAGTGTCTCCAGTCTGAACTTCTCCTTCTTCAGCCTGCGCAGACGCATCTGGAAGAGCCACAACACCAAGAGTATCAGCAGCAGTACATAGAGCAGGTTCATGTACCACCTGTAGTAGAACGGCGGTTTGATGCGGAATTTGATGCTCGTCACATCAGTGATGCGGTTTTGGGAATCGATGGCCTGGACGGAAAAGGTGTAGTAACCAAAGTTGAGATTCACAAAACTCGCTGAAGTGTTTCTGTTCCAACTGCTCCAGTTGCCATTGTTCAGACGGTAGCGATACTGTGTCTCGCCCGTGATAGATGGATAGTCGAGCGAGAAGGTGAAGTGCAGGTCGTTCTCGTTGTGTCGAAGTTCCGGCAACACCTCCGGCATGTCTCCGAAACCACCCCAAAGGATGCTGTCGCTGCCCAGCTTGACAGACCGGATATATAGTTTTGGATACAATTTGAGGGAGGGGTCTTGCGCTTGCGTGTTGATGGCTGCCAGTCCCTTGTCGTTTCCCAGCCATATTTCATTCTCTCTTGAGTAGATGGCGCTGACAGGCATCTCCTTGATGGGAAAGAGGAACCTGCCCATGTCGTCAAGTCTCTTGCCGTCTTTCCATCTGTAGAGCTTTTTCCCCTCGATGTCCGTCAACCAGGTGACACCTTTGTAATCGACATACGACACGAGTGGATATGGGAAGGGCGTGGTGTTCTCGGCACTGACTACGGTTGCCTGTCCGTCGGTCAGCACCACCGTTTGCATGTTCTCCTCATTATCCTTTCCCTTGTAGATTTGGAATGTGCTGTCATCTGCCTTCTTGAACCGAACCGTTCCATACAGGCTCTGCGCCCAGATGGTGCCTTCCTTGTCTTTCACTATTTTCTTGACATTGTCCAGGCTGCACAGTTTCCTGCGATTCTGCCCATCGGCTTGAATCAGAAAGACACCCTGGGTTTCACCACAGTAGATTTGGTTGCCCTCGTCGAGCACTGTCATGGTGTTGGCATTTGTGAGATGTCGCACTCTCCCGTCGGGTAACACCCTGAACAAGCCGTCGGCTGTTGCCGCCAGCAGTCCGTTGCCACTTTTTTTCAATTCCCAACAAGCATGTTTCACCTCAGGCACGCTCACGAAGCGATACCCCTCCTTGCGGAAAAGGCCGTCATCGGTGCCGGCATAGATTGTGCCATTGGCGGACTCGATGGAGAGCAACGACCCTTGAAGTCCTTCACGAGAAGTAAAGCGAGAGAAGACTGACGGGACGTGAACCACAAAGATGCCCTTGCTTGTTGCACCCCATAGATATCCACGCTCATCGTAGGTGGCGTAAGAGACATCATTGGAACAAAGACCGTTGGCTTCGGTGATGGAGTATGACGTGTGGTTCTTCTCATCATTGATTATGACACCTGCATTTTTCATCACAATGGCCTTCATGCCATCACCCAGTGACAAAACCAGAACCGTGTCGCTCTTGACCACTTCCTTTTCACCCCGCTCCAGAGCATCCACGTCAACCACGTCGAGCATTCCTATTTTGAGCGACTCCTTGTCCACCTCCTTTACTTTTGTCACCTTGTCATCCTTCACTTGATAGATGGCGGCATTGCCGGCGACAAAATGGAGAATGCCATCCTTTTCATAGATTTCATCTACCTCACCACGGAAGAGGTCGGAACTCCCTATTCTCTTGAGCGTGACCTCACCATTTGCCTTTCTCACCACCTTGCCAAAAAAGTTGTAGCCACCCACCCAGATGTTGTTGTCTGTTGCCCTGTAGACAACGGTGGCACGCGTGATGTCCGGCATGTGCACCATGCGCCATTCGGCATAGTCATAGTATAGCAATCCCTCGAAATTGGCAACAAACACATTGCCATACTCGTCGGTCTCGATGTCGTAGTTGGTATTGTTGGCGTGGTAGTCCTCCACTGTGTAATTGCGGAAGAAGGGAATGCCTTGCCCATGGGCCACGGTCACAAGCAGCAGAGTCGCCATCATCATAGCAAGTCTTTTCATTGGCCATTCTCCTTTCCTTGTATGTCCAAGAACGACTCATAAGGCACGTCCTTTCCTATATAGTAGTTCCACTCATCCCTGGTAAGGTCGCGTTTCAACTTTTTCCTTATGGTATCCACCATGATGGGAATGGAGATGTTGAAGGCTATCAGGTTGCCCTGGGCATCACCCATCCAGAAGGTGTTCTTTGCTGAGTCGTAGCAGAAGTGCATGATCCATTTGTTGATTTCCACCAACGGCATTGGCTCCACCTTGTCATTGTCCACCAACCACAGGTTCACGGTGCCATCATAACTGGCTGAGAAGAGCCGCCTGCCATTCAACTTCATTTTCGAAACACGCGAGCGATGACCTATGAGATTTTTCTTCATCCCTTTCTTGTCGATCACCCAGATGTTGCCATCGCTCATGCCATAAGCCTCTATGCCTGCATTTTTCGATTCACAATAGGCAGTCACCTTTCCTTCCACAGGCACTTTCTTGGTGTCGTAACTGTCAAGACCTTTCACCAAGTGCATAATGCCCTTGTCGTCGAAGAGCAGAGGCAGGCCACTTTTTCGCGAACTCATCAAGACTCGGAAAGGGAGTTGCTTTTTGCCGCTCACTGTCTTGTGCTTCAAGTCTATAAGCGCAAGTGCCTTTTCTCCAATGACCAACAAGTTCTTGTCGCCGATTTCATGCACCCGCATGGGGTGTGTCACATTGTCAACGTCTATGATGCTGGTTGTCTTGAGGTCATTGCCTATTATCACCAAGTGTCCTGTTCTGCTTATGGCATAAAAATCTCCCGTATTTTTGTCTACCAACACATCGCGGAAGTCATACTTGTGGTTGGAGAAGAGGACGGTTGACTGCAGCAGGTTGCCCTGCCGCTCGCTCAGTATTATCTCGCCATAGTTGCTTACGGAGACAAGAGAGTTTTCCCGTTGTGGCACACATTCCACATTCATCACCGCCCCAATGTGCTCCGACCATGAAAGCTTGCTCTGGCTCAACTGCATGAGTGCCTGGAAGACAGCAGGAATGTAGATGTCGCCATTGTATCGTGTAGTATATACATAAGAAGCATACCCCAGCAGGTTGGCTATGTCCATGTTGCCTCCTTGTGCCTGGATGGTGGCGATGGAGCCCAAGGAACGCCCAAGAGCCACATAGCTCAGGGTGTCGGCCTTGCGCTTGGAAAATTCAGCTTGAATGCGCTGATGCTCAGCCTGCACACGCTGATTGTCAGCCACTTGCTGCTGTTCTTCTGCCAGTTTCCGCTGACTTTCAGCCACCTCCGAGGCTTCCAAAGCCTTCTTCTCCGAGGCAAGGGCATTGCGCTCCGCCTCAATGGCATTGAGGCGTTCTTTCTCCGAGCGCAGACGCATCTCATTAGCCACCCTCGTCTGCCGGAGGGCTTCCTCGCGCTTCTCGTCAGAGATTTCCCTCTGCTCGTTGGCGATGTCCTCCATCTGGGCGCTGACGCTTCTGTCCACCGCCGAGCGCATCTCCTGCTTCTTCAACCTGTCTATCTGCGACTGAAGAACGTCCACCTTGTTGCGCTCCGACAGCCAGCAGGAGAAGCCCACGGCAGCGAGTCCCGCCAGCAGGACAACTGCACACGCCGTTATTATTTGCTTCTTATCCACGCCGCATGCTGTGGTTATGGTCGTTTGATGGCGAGCAACGTGATGTCGTCACTCTGTTCTTCTTCTCCTGCAAAAGCTTTCACGTCGGCTTTCACAGCATCTATCATCTCCTGGCAGCCAGACTGGGCATGACGGGCCAAGACAGCCTTCAACCTTTCTGAACCATACTCCTCGCATTTGGAATTGATAGCCTCCGTCACGCCATCGGTATAGAGCAGCAATGTGTCTCCGTGCTCCAGATGTATGGTGTCTTCTGTGTACTTGTAGTCTTCGACAAAACCCACCAATACATTCTTGGTGACGGGCAATCTGTGGATGCTGCCGTCGGCTTTCACCACATAGGGCGGGTTGTGACCGGCATTGGTATAGGTCACCTCGCCTGTGCGGAGGTTGTATATGCCGTAGAAGACGGTGACGAACATGCAGTTGACCGACTCCTCCACCAAGAGGCTATTGCAGTAGGTGATACATTCCGAGGGGGACACACCCCTGATGCCGGTGGCGCGGATGAGCGTGCGGCTGACAGCCATGAAAATGGCGGCCGGAACACCCTTTCCGCTGACATCAGCGATGACAAAGCTGATATGGTCGTCGTCGATGCGGAAAAAGTCGTAGAAGTCACCTCCCACATCCTTTGCAGCATTCATCGACGCTGCAATGTCTATCTGTTGCGCATTTTCAGGGAAAGGAGGGAAGATGCGAGGCAAGATGGCCTGCTGTATCTCACTTGCCACGGCAAGGTCGCTCTTGATGGACTCCAACTGCATGTGCTCCTGCTGCATCGCCTTGATGAAGTTGATCTGCTCGATGGCTTTCTCGATGGTCACGCTCAAGTCATCGAGGTCGATGGGCTTTGTCGCAAAGTCGAAAGCACCATTGTTCATCGCCTGACGGATATTGCCCATGTCGCCATAGGCGGAAACCATGATGCATTTCATCGAAGGTCTCTGCATCTCGTTGATTTTCGTCAACAGCGACAGTCCGTCCATCTCGGGCATGTTGATGTCGCTCAAGATGATGTCGAAGTCCTTTTCCTTTAGAAGCATCGTGAGAGCTTCCAAGCCATTGTGGGCAAAATGGAATTCGTATTCCCCTTTTCTAATTTTCCTTCTGAAGTATTGTGTCAACAACAGTTCGAGGTCAAGTTCGTCGTCAACACTTAGTATCTTTACAGCCATTTCTCTTGATTATGTTCTATTTAGTTTGCGAAAATAAGGAAAAAAAACAAGATTATCAACAAAAAATGACAAAATAAAACAAAAATGCCGTTTTTGCATCCCACTAAATACAAAAACAGCATTTTCCTGACAATATTATTGGCCAGAATCAGAGTAATCAGAGTAATCAGAGTAATCAGAGTAATCAGAGTAATCGGAGTAATCAGAATAATCAGAATTTTCAGAGTACTCAGAATTTTCAGAGTACTCAGAGTATTCAGAGTACTCAGAGTATTCCGAGTACTCCGAGTATTCCGAGCTCTCCGAGTATTCCGAGCTCCCCCCTTAGCCTATAACTTGATGTATATCTTGCGCTTGTAGAGTATATACCCCAGCAAGAAGTTGAGAAGCACAAAATAGATGGCATAGGAGAGTGATGCCCACTGCGGATGGCTGATGACACCATGTATGCCGTTGAACACCCATTCGCTCACGCCAAAATGCCCGAGCACGATGGCAAGCACCTCGCTGGAGACATACAAGAACAAGGGATTGACGCCAAAGACATGGAAAATGCCACACCACCACTTCTTGCCACGAATGTCGATGACATACATCAACACCCCTTGCAGCAGGGATGCCAACCCACAAGTCATGAGCACATAACTGGGACTCCATATACGCTTGTTGAGAGGCAGCAGATAAGAGAGCAGATAACCTGCTATCACCAGGACAGCACCCAGGAGCAGTCCGTTCATCACCTTGGCATCCACCGTCTTGGCCTTCTTCAGCAACATGCCGAGATAGAATCCCAACATGGTATGCGCAACCGACGGGATGGTGCCCAACAACCCCTCAGGGTCTACTGGGCTCTTGTGATAGAGATGCTCTGCCCCGAAAAGCCATGTGTCCACCCTTGCCAAGACATTGGAAGGGTCTTGGGCATAGCCATTGCCCAACCACAGTATGATGGCATACGCCACAAGCAATGCTGCCGACAAATGCAACACATATCGGTGGTTGATGACAAGGGCAAACAACGATACGATGCCATAACACAAGGCAATGCGCTGAAGGACAGCCCACAACCGCAGGTGCCCAAAGCAGTTGACATCCCCTCCTATCGCCAAGTCGAGCCAGTTGATGAAGAGCCCGATGAGAAACAGCAACAGGGTGCGCCTGACAATCTTCCGAAACACCACCCCCGTCATGCGGAACTGGTATTTGGAAAGTGACAGATAGGTGGACACCCCCATGATGAAAAGGAAGAAAGGAAAAACAAGGTCGCATGGGGTCATGCCATTCCATTTGGAATGTTGAAGCGGCATGAACGATTCCCCATAGCCGTTGTTTACAAGAATCATGCCTGCCACGGTGAGTCCTCGAAGTATGTCGAGCGACAACAGTCTTTTTGATTTGCCCATTGTTATTCAGTCAATAAGGTTATTGCTTGTCTTGCCATATCCACAGGCTGCCCTGCGGCGATACTGGAATAGGTGCGCGGAGTGGTGTTGAGCACCCACTGCTCTTCAGTGGGGTAATAGTCGAGCACCACATCCTGCGGCAGAGCCATTTGGAACAGTTCGTCGGATGTCTTGTTGCTGTTTGCGCCACCTCCCAACATGTCGGGCTTGGGAGAACCCATCGTCTGCAAGTCTTTGCGGAGATGGTCGAAAAACATGTTCCATCGAGGCGCATAGAAGTCGGCAAGCAACCCTTGCCATTCCTTGTGTGCATAGTCGCGAAGTCCGCCGGTGTCTGCGCAGTAGCGGTTGCCCCATGTGGTGATCTGCACGCGGGCATTCCATTCATAGAGTCTCTTTTCCTCTTCGGTGTCGCCACAGGCACGAGCCATCTCCAGCCACCGTCCCAAACGGAACTCAGGACGAGTGCCCAGAAGCCGGTCTTGCATCTCCAGAAGTTGGAGGAACCTCTTGGATGCCTTGTCGAAGTCGGATGGTGATGCCGCCTTGTAGGCAGCCACCACCATTTGGTATTGCTTGCGTGCCTGGTCGGCCACGGCCTGGCGAGTGATGTCCACCAAGTCGTATTCGAAATTGTTGTTGCCACGATACTTTTCCGCCACTTCATTAATGAGTCTCGCAGCCTCCAACGTGCTGTTGGGGTCGTAGTAGTTGCGCATCTTCGACCAACTGGAAGCCTGGAAGTTGTTGAGCGTGGGACGGCCACAGAAGATGCTCTCGTGAGGACCTTGCTGGTTGTTCCCCAAGGGACAGTTGTATATCCCTTCTACCAATATCTGCCATGCCTTCAACAGTTTGGGGTCATCGCTGCCATAACGGGCCTTGACATACGTTCTTATCCACTCCTCCTTGGTGAAGGACTCCGGCCGCCAAGGCAATTCGCTCATCAGTTCGAACATCACGGGGTTGTTCTCCGACCCTTCCATAGTGAAGCCTATTCCACACATCTTGCTTGCCAGGGGGTGTGTCTTGGTGAGTTGGAAGTTATGAAGCAGCTGGTCCATGCGGCCATGCAAGCCCACGTTGGCGCCGAAGTTCTCCAACAGGCAGAACAGCCATCGGTGCTCGCCATACCCCTGAGGCCGCTTCCACACGGAGGGAGCGCCCCACATGGGGCGGCACTCGCTGAAGAGGTCGAGTATCAGCAAGTCCTCGGGATTGAGCACGTCGAGCATCTGCTGCCGTGGGTTTTCCGTCCATCCCTGCACCACCCATACAGCTTTGGGGTTGGCGCCCTTCATGGCCTTCAGCAGTGCTACGGCTGCGGCGCCATAGTCTATCCTGCTGTCGTCGTTGGATTCATGGAAGGGGTCTATGGAGTAATAGTCGGCCTTGCCGAACAAGCGTGTCAGTTCCTTGTAATACAAGTCGGCTATCTCCCCAAAGCGGCTGTCGGTGGGCAGGAGGTTGGCTGGTCTCTGAAAGCCATTCCACAAGCCTGCATCAGCCACATCGAGTCCCAGACGCGCCTTGGCATCGTGGGGCACCATGCCGGCATACCCCGGCAAGACAGGATGCATGCCGTATTCCTTCATCCGCTGGAGGATTTGCTTCTGCAACCGCTCCTGACGCTGATACCAAGAGAGGGGCAAGGGGCCGCCCCACCCTTCCAGATTGTTCATCTCCCACCACGCCAAGAAGGCTGGACCGGCGATGAACTTGCCTATCTCCTCCTCGGAATAGCCCAACTTGAGCAACATGTTGCGCCACACACATTCCTCGCCCACAATGGCCAGAGGCATGTTCACCCCGTGCAGTGCCATCCAGTCGATTTCCTGCTGCCACCGCTCCCAGTCCCAGAATGCCATGCTGTAGGAAAAAGTGCAGTAATTGAAATCATAACGCAGCGACAATGCTGTCTCATGACGTTCACGTTGGATGACAGGCGGCAGTGGCGAGGGCAATTTTGCTTTCATGTTGTTCCACGTGAGATGCACGCCGGCATGGTATTTCAGATACCAGTTGATGCCGGAAGCGATGTTCACCCACGTGTTGCCCCT
>CAMJLI010000034.1 GCA_946406585.1 uncultured Prevotellaceae bacterium
CCAAGATGATGATTTGGAAACCTTCGAATACTTCTACAAAAGATACCCCAATTTCCTGGGTTGGAACTATGCCGAACAGTTCTGGGGGTTCGACGAAGCCAATGACAAGAGTTCGAGCACACAGACATCACGCATAGCACTCTTTGCAAAGCTCGTGCCAATGGCCCACAAATACGGTGGTTTCCTCACAATATCTTTCTGCGGCAACATTTGGTCGCATCTGCTCAACCCCATGGGAATGATGAAGCGCAACAAGGAATTGCTTGCCGCCTGCAAGGAATACCCGGAAGCCATCTTGTGGCTGTACAAATACACCACGTCATCATGTTTCTACAACAATGAGAGTGTCACATTCGGACCTTTCATTTCAGGTCTTGCAAAGAATTACGGTGTTCGCTATGACAACTGCGGTTGGAATGGTGCTTTGGATGCCCTATTGGGCAACAACCATGGAAAGAAATACCCCACTGCCGCCGGCATCGGCACTGTAATGGAACAAACTGCAGTGAATGGAGGAGCAGTATGGGATGGTCCGGAGCTGATATGGACAGAAGACTTCCAAAACCTCAGCAACACCACGGTGAATGGATACACGAGAAGGAATTGGGGCGTATTCCCTGGATTCAAGAACGCATGGCTCGACATGTTCCATAAGATCATCGATGGTTCGCTGTACATCCCCACACGCGAAGAAGTTGTGAACAAGACAAAAATAGTGGTCGTCAATGATGTCAACTCAGGCAACGACGAACAAAAATATGCAGCATGGGGCAACCTTTATGATGGGTTGTACAAACAGTCCGACCCATTCAACAGAGGCAATGGACAGTGGATGGACAACTTCTGCTATTTCAAGAAGACAGGCCGCTATGCCGCCATCCCGCTAGTCATAGGCCTGTATGATGACGCCGCCAAAGCGATACCTGTACAAGTCAAGAAATCGAATTATACATCCCGCTGGTCAACACAAGCCAAAAAGACAGCCGATTTCGACTCACAATATCCAGAAACCAGCAAAGGCGACCTGTACGTGTCACGCTACAAGAACCAACTTGTGACATACACCCCGTACACATACATGAATGCCAAGAAGAGTGCTACAGCCCTGATCCCACTCCTCTACAACACTTGCGACAGCCTCAAGCTCACTTGGGGCAAGTTGAGCAGTGGCCTGATCCGCGAATACTCCGACCACATAAACTTGTATTTGAACAACTATCGCAGTGACACCATAACGATGGTACTCGATGAAATAACCGTTACTGGTGTGACATCAATGCCATCCTATGAAATGAAGAAACGAGTTCAGGCAACAGCCAATGCAACAGCAAATTATGACGCTGAAGCAAAAACATTCACTTTAAGCGTAAGGCACAATGGTCCAGTGGACTTGACACTCAACTGCAAAGGCGATGGCATGGACAAGAGCGACGATGTCCTAAGCGACACTTCCCTGTCACTCGACCTTCCCAAACAGCCGGAAGAGTATCATGGGGAAATAATCATCGAAGCCGAAGACATGGACTACAAAAGCATCAAAAGTTGCGTGACCGACCCATACGGGTGGTATCCCTCAGTCCGTGGGCATGCAGGCAATGGCTTTGCCGACATGGGCACCAATTCGTCAGGTTCCCTCCGTCACTCCATCAAGATAAAGAATGCTGGAGAGTACAACATCTCAGTGAGGTATACGTCACCACAGCGTGCCGGAAATTTGTTGGCTACAATCAATGGAACAAGAAACACCCTCAGCTGCAAGAAGACAGCCACCAACCAATGGCTCAAGACCTCTTTTGTGGCTACGTTGAATGAAGGAAGCAACGAACTCGTCATAAACAACACAAATGGCCTTAACATGTATATCGACCAGGTGATATACACACCTACTGATGTGGAACCGGAACGCTTTGCCGTGACCATCCGCCAGTCAGACCATGGTCATGTGGTAGCCGACGTGGACTCCACGACAGAGGGCACCACCGTGAAACTAACCACCACAATAGACGATGGCTATGCACTTCGTGGATGGAATGTGCTGCATGGCGGTGTGACAATATCGGAAGATGGCACATTCATAATGCCAGACGACAATGTCACCATCCAGCCAATCTTCAGCGACGAGTCCGCCGTATATGCCCTTGACTTTGGTTCGGTATTGGGAGGCAACATGCCCGAGGGATGGCGTGCCACACAAGAGGACAATGCCGTACACGAATATCCCAACAGCTATAGTTCAGGAGCAAGGACATTCACAGGATTCACCGGTTATCAGGGCAAGGCACTATACTGGAGAATCAACAACTGCGAATATGGCCGTCAGAATGGTTACCGCCTGCCACTCGAAATAGGCAAGTACAAACTGTCCTTTGCCAATGCGGCATGGAAAGAGAAACCTACATACAAAGTAAGAATTCTCGATGAAAGCGGCAACGTCATAGCATCATCCGAAACATTGACAGCCACACCAAATGCAAATGGCAACACCTCAGCCAATCTGACTTCTGCCGTTCTCCATGAGCTGAATTTTGAAATCACAAAAGCAGGCAACCATATCATAAGCTTCACCAACAATGGTACAGGCTTCGACGAATTCCTGCTACTTGAATGTCGCATCAACTCTACAGGGACAACAGAAATCCATGAGTTCACCGAAATGAGATCCCTGCCTGTCGGCATCTATAGTCCATCAGGCATCAAGCTTCAATCGCTGAAGCCCGGTCTCAACATCATGGTCACCGAAAGCGGTAAAGTTCGCAAAATAATGGTTAAATAAAAAGTTAAAAAGCATGGTACTATCCACCCTTTTATCAGCAGCTTTGGTCATTAATGAATTGATGGCTTCCAACATTGGCATGGCCATGAGTCCAGCAACCAATTTTGACAGTTGGATTGAGATATACAACCCAACCAACCAAGATGTTGATTTGGGTGGTTGGTACCTAAGCGACGACCCTTCCACTCCCACCCTGTGGCACATGCCAAAAGACATGGGCAAGGTGCCAGCCAAAGGATTCAAGGTAGTGTGGTTAGGTTCCAACAACATCAAGCAACACCAAGCCCCCTTCAAGTTGGACTGCGATGGTGGTACCGTTTATCTGAGCGACCCTTCAGGCCAACTGGTGACAAGCCAATCATATCCCGAGGCAATCAGCCGCACCTCTTACGCCAGAATCATCGACGGTGAAGAAGAATGGGGCTGGACAGCAGACGCCACCCCCGGCAAAAGCAATTCCACCTCGGCATTCTCCAACAAGAGACTATCCGCCCCTGTTGTAAGCCAAGACAGCAAACTATTCACCTCGTCCATGTCTGTCAATGTTGACATTCCACAAGGGGCAACATTGGTATACACAACGGATGGCAGCGTCCCGGAACTGCCAAAAGATATTAGTCAAGACAACCAATGGATAGATTTTGTAAAGAACGGTGACTGCGAGGGTGATGATGTGACATGCCTTGTAGGCAAGGACGGCGATGGAGGTGGCAAATATGAGACCCACATCATCGAAGGTGCAGGCTACAATGGAACGAGAGGCATAAAAGTACACTCCGTACGCAATCCTTCCCAAGACTGGGACACCCAATTTTTCGTATACACCCCAGACCATGTTTGGAAGACAGGTGAACAATACCGTTTCAAGATGAAAGTGCGTGCGGACAGGGCAACCCACATCTCCGTACAATCCCATGCGCAACCAGGCGATTACATTCACTGGCAAATGCTTGACAATGGCTATAACATCACCACACAATGGCAAGAAATCGTCTATGAAGGAAAAGTGACAGACAGCCAAGCCGGTGGTGGCTTTTGGGGAGAGAGCAGCAGGATGCAGACCATTGCATTCAATCTGAATGAGATGCGTGACAACAGCAACAACTTCTATTTCGATGACATCTCATGGGAATCCTTCAATGGTCAGGGAGAACAATCCAGCAGCAAGGTGAGTGCCGACGGACGGTTCACCATCAGCAACACCACCAATTTCTGTTTCCGTCTTTACCAAGACGGTTGGCTGCCCAGTGTGCCTGTCACCAGGTCATATATCAAGACAAGCAATGAATACACCATCCCCGTCATATCCATTGTCGGCAATCGCAAATATTTCGACGACAACATCTGGGGCATAGACACAAAAGGAACAAATGGCCGGACCGGCAACGGACAAAGCACAAATTGCAATTACAACATGGACTGGGAGCGTCCGGTCAACTTCTCCATGATATTGCCGGATGGCAAAATGGCTATCAACCAAGATGTTGAAATTTCCGTTTCCGGCGGATGGACACGCTCTGCCACCCCACGGTCGTTCAAGTTAAAGTCGGGAAAGGAATTTGACGGTCTAAACTCACTCGACTATCCATTCTTCCCGCAAAAGCCATACTTGAAGAACAAGGTGATATTGCTGCGCAATGGAGGAAATGACGTATGGGAGAACAATGGAAGCCGTTTCCTGGACCCGGCATTGCAAACCATCATTCAGCGTTCTGGCATAAACCTTGACTTGCAAAGCTATGTGCCCATTATAGAATACGTGAACGGCGAGTTCAGAGGCGTGCTCAACATGCGCGAGCCCAACAACAAGAAATTTGTTGAGGCCAACTATGGTTATGACGACGAAACCATCGACATGTTTGAAATGAGTGCCGACTCCAATATCGTCTTCATGGTGGGCAGCAGTGCAGTTCTTGAAAGGATTTACGAGTTGGGAGCATTGGCACCCGACAAGCAAGCCTACCAAGAATTGAAGAACCTGCTCGACATCGACGAATTCATCAACTACATGGCAGTCGAACTGTTTTTAGGTTCTTCCGACTGGCCCCACAACAACATAAAAGGCTTCCGCAAACAGGACAATGGGCGGTATCGCTTCGTCACATTCGACCTTGACTTTGCATTCAAGAACAGCAATCCGTTCACGGCTTTTGCCGATGACCAATGGCACACATTCAATTTCATATACGACACCCAAGAATCGCGGTATGAGGAGATAAAACTGGTGACGTTCTTCCTCAACATGCTGAGGAACGAAGAATTCCGCAAGCAGTTCATCGACACTTATTGCTTGATAGGCGGTAGCGTATTTGATAAAGACAGAAGCATAAAAATAGTTGATGAGCTTGCAGACAGAGTGAGACCAATGATGCAACTCGATGGATGGAGAAACCCAGATGGTTCGGCCAACCTCATCCGCACGAAATTGAACACTCTCAACGAGTCGATGATGACATGCTTGCATCAGTTCAAGCAGATGCAACTTACAAGTGTGAGAAAGCAAAGCGTCACCCTAAAGTCAAACACCTCTGGTGCAAAGCTGTTGGTCAATGGTCTTGAAGTACCATATTCAGAATTCAAGGGGAGGCTTTTTGCTCCCATCAGCATTGAAGCGCAAGCACCAGCAGGCTATGCATTTGCAGGATGGAAGAAAGACAACGAAAGCACATTTTATTCCACAGAGCCTACAATCACCTTGCCTTCAAACAACACCGTCAACTTGATAGCCTTCTTCAAAGAACTGTCAGCTGACGAAAAACAGACTAATGGCATCACACCGATACGCATAAATGAAGTAAGCGCAGCCAATGACATTTACGTGAACGAATATTGGAAACGCAACGACTGGGTGGAGCTGTACAACACTACTGGCAAAGACATCGACATAGAAGGAATGTATCTTTCCGATGACCTGGAAAAGCCTCACAAGTATCAGATCAGCAAGGAGAATTCCACGGCAAGTACAATCATTCCCGCCCATGGATATCTTGTAATCTGGTGTGACAAGCTTGCAGCAGCAAGCCAATTGCATGCCCCATTCAAGTTGTCGGCAGATGGTGGAACAGTATCCATCTCAGCATCAGATGATTCATGGAGCGACCAGCTCAACTACACATCACTTGAAAAAGACGAAACAGCCGGTCGATATCCTGATGGATGCAACGATGTCTATGTGATGAACGTACCAACGATAGAAAAGCCCAACATCAAGACGAGCTATTCAATAGATGTACCACAATCAGACTTGTCGAAAGTTGAAATGTTGATGGCATCCACTTCCCAAGGGCCGAGAATCAACTATGCCGCAGGCAGCATAATCCTCCGCAATAAAGACAATAGCCAAATGTCTATAGCCATATACAACATGGCAGGCCAACGCATCATGGAGAAGCAGACACATCTATACGATGGTTATGCAGAAGTGCGCATCTCGAGTCTGCCAAGTGGAGTTTATACAGCAAAAGTAGTTGATTCACAAGGCAATCAAAACACATGCAAATTCATACATAAGTAAGTAGGTAATCAAATAATTTTGATCACCTACTTAAGAATTTGCATGTGTGAATGTTTGAAATAAATAGAGCTTTCGCCTACACTTTCTCAAAGAAAGTGTCAGGATGGTTGGGGTCGAAAGGTTCGTTAGCCCACATTACAGTGACAAGGTTTTCCGTGTCACTAAGGTTGATGATATTATGAGTATACCCTGGCAACATGTGTACAGCCTCAATTTTTTCGCCACTCACTTCAAACTCAATCACCTCATCGGAACCTATGCGCCTTTCCTGTATCAGGCCATGCCCACTTACCACAATGAAGAACTCCCATTTTGTGTGGTGCCAGTGCTGTCCCTTCGTGATGCCAGGTTTGGATATGTTTACACTGACCTGACCGCAATTTGCTGTTCGCAACAATTCGGTGAAAGAGCCACGGGCATCGACATTCATTTTTAGCGGGAACGACACCTTCTCTTTTGGCAGATAGCTAAGATAGGTGGAATACAACTTTTTTTCGAAGCTGCCGGTTGGTATCTCTGGCATCAACAACGTAGAAGGCTGGTCATGGAACTGCCTTAGGAGATTCACGATTTCGCCCAAGGTCACTTTATGAGTAATGGGGCAAAAGCAGTATCGTCCTTCGGGTGAAGGAATGACATCAAGCCCTTCAAATTCGCAACGATGTTCTTTGCCCTCCAGACAAGCCATCATCTCATCCACGAGGTCGTCAATATAAAGCAGCTCCAACTCCACAGCAGGGTCATTGACAGTGATGGGCAACTCATTTGCTATATTGTTGCAAAACGTTGCCACGGCGCTATTGTAATTTGGGCGGCACCACTTGCCAAACAGATTGGGGAAGCGGAATATCAAGACCTTTGCACCAGTCTGACGGGAATAGTCAAGGAAGAGGTCTTCGCCAGCCTTTTTGCTTCTTCCATACTCAGAATTGCCGAAACGTCCAGCAAGCGAAGCTTGTTGTGAAGAAGACAACACCACGGGACAGTTGTTGCCATGCTTCTTCAAGGTATCAAGCAGCGTGCTTGAGAACCCGAAGTTGCCTTTCATGAACTCTGACGAGTCCTTAGGGCGATTCACCCCAGCAAAGTGGAAAACGAAATCCGCCTTGCTGCAGAAGTCGTCAAGCATCTGTGGAGGAGTGTCTATGTCATACTCGAAAATCTCAAGACAAGAAGCATCAATGCCTTCATGTGTGCGGTCCTTACCCTCCTTGATATTTTGCAATGAAGCGCAGAGGTTCTTTCCTGCAAAGCCCTTGGCACCTGTAACTAATATGTTCATCTGAAATATTTTTTATATAAATTGCTGAAATCGATATCTTGCATGTTATTTGGAAGAATCCGTTATGATTTTCACGTCGTTGTCACCTGGTTTGAATAGCAAGCCATGGCATTCCTTGGCATCAGCCTTGTACTTTACAGCCTGCAACTTTCCCCAGTCGATTTTGTCAGTGGACTGGGCAACAGGAGCGTGATAAATGATTGAGCCATCCCTGACCAGAATCACACAAGGAATGTCACCCACGGTGATATCCTGATACCCACCCTGGTAAACCTTTCCACTCTGGTAGTCAATCCACTTGCCCTTTGGCAGATAACAAGTGCGCGACTTGCCGCTCTCCATCAATGGAGCCACCAGTATTTGCGAGCCAAACATATATTCATCCTCCACCAGCCATGCCCCCGGATCTTCAGGGAATTCCACAAAGAGAGCCCTAACCATGGGCAGGCCTCTGTTGGAACAGTCCTTTGCCTGGGCATAGACGTATGGCATGAGTTTGTACTTCATCTCAGCACATTTGCGGAAAGCATCGGTGAACGACTTGCTTATCAGCCATGGCTCAGTAGGAGGAGCCCCATGTGCCCTGGTATGGGATGACAAGAACCCGAAAGGCAGCCATCTGCGGTAAATGTCCTCAGGAGAAGCCGTTACAAATCCGCCCATGTCATGACTCCAGAATGAGAATCCACTCAAGCCGAAACTCAATCCACCACGCAAGTCACCCAACATTCCGATATTGTTTGTGGCGGCATCGCCACCCCAGTGCAAGGGATATCTTTGAGAACCAGCCCATGCACTTCTCGCCCATATCACGCCCTCACCGGAATGGTCTTTCACAGCATTCCACAGAGCCATGTTGTAGCGGAGCGGATATAGGTTGTGTTCATACAAGCCTGTATGGCCACTGGCATAAAGTCCATTATAAGGAGCAGCCTCTCCAAAGTCGCACTTGATGGCGCTCACCCCCTGGTCAATAAGTCCGCCTATCTTGTCCTGATACCATTTCACCGTTTTGGGATTTGACAAGTCGAGCACGGCATCCTCGTATGGCATTCCCCCAACGGCGTTTTTCACGTGCATTCCACCCTTCACCAATTCCTCGAAATAACGATTCTTCGGCGTGAAATAAGGCAACTGCCACAGGCAGACACGGAAGCCGTCACGACGCATGTCCTTGAGCATTGCCACGGGATCAGGGAAACGGTCCTTGGCGAACTGATAGTCACACTGCCAGTCCACCCCAAACCATCCTGTGTCGAAGTGTATCACATCAGCGGGTATTTTGTTCTTTCTGATTTCCCTTGCCACTTCCATCCCCTCTTCTTGCGAGAAGTAAGTGATGCGGCTCATCCATGTGCCAAAAGTCCACAAAGGAAGCATAGGACTTTTTCCCGTCACTTCGGTGTATGCGTCGAGGATGTCCTTCGGCTGTCCGAAAAACACGAAGAAATCCATGTTCTCATCCCCCATGAACAATCTCTGCGAACCGATATAAGAAGCACCGAAATCGCATGTCACGGGAGCGCTTGTATGCATGAATATGCCATATCCACGGTTGCTGAAATAGAAAGGAACAGGCTTGTACATGCCATCAGTTTCCGGTCCCTGAGGGTCGGTTACATATAGATGCACCTTCTGCCCCACCTTGTTGAGCGACGTAAACGACTCTCCACATCCATAGATTCTTTCACCTGGTGAGAGCAAGAAGACAGGATTCACACTTCGGGAATTGTCAGCACCACGTTTGATGAAGCTAAAAGGCAGCAATTTCACCTGTGTTGAATCATTGTCAATGATTGCCCTTGTCTGGGTCAGCACCCTTCCATTTGCATCCTTCAGCACCAATCTCCAGGGATATTTCTGAATTTCAACCGAACCACCATTGCTTTTATAGGTGATGGCATTTTCCGTAGCAGAGACTTTCCATCCCTTGGAAGCAGCATTGCCACCTTGAGCCAGACGACGTTTGCAATCGTCAGAAAACATCGGGTCGCTTTGGTCGCCATCTTCTGGTTCTATGGGAGAAGTGAACATCCGCACCCTGACCGTCCTCTCATCGATGAAATCGAGCCTGATGCCCAAATTGGGGTCATTGTCGTATTGCGTGTCAGGGAAGTCGAGCATCTGCATTCTCACAGGCCAATACCCGTTAAGGTTGAACGCCTGTCTTGGAGACAGCCTATAACGTTTCCAATTCACTTTGCCCGTAGCGTTCTGAGTGTTGAAATCCACCAGGCTGTCCGCCAAGAAATAAGTGTTTGACAAATCATAGAAGTCTGTCGACATGTCCTTGGCATTGTTTTGCAGATACTGCACACCTGCATTAGTCTGAATTTGAGCCATGCCTCCCAAACAAATCAAGGAGGTCAAGGCAACAGCTACAAATTTCTTCATCATAGATTATTATATTTATGCACTAAATTTTCTATAATCATATTTTATTAAAAAGACAAACACCTTTCCACTATTACCAGCCAAGTCCTTGACATAAATCAATAAAAAAAGGCATTTTGCTTAATGATTGTTCAGCATTGATTATGTTTTCGTTCATTTTATATATATTTGCAACATCAAAAGCGACTATTAGAATCTATTCAATGGGTATTTTTTAAGGTAAAAGATTGTTTTTGGGATGATATATTACATGCCAAATAATTTTTCCCCATTATTTTTGCATCTTCGCTTCCCACCCTATTTTTCAATTACTCCATATTGTTTCATCGATATTTGTTAGCGATAGGATGTACTTCATGTCGCAATACGCATGCAAAATTAATTGTTTTTTCATAAACATTTAAAGAAAAAATTGGTTAATTTTGCAAAAACCATTGCCAATGAACTCTATGATGAATACGTGGAAACCAAATATGGAAGCGACCAAGCGTCGCTATATCGACTGGTGGAACCATCAAGGAGTGGTCCTCAACATGTGGGAGCACTTCCAGGAAGGCGTGACAGCCCACGACGACATCACTCCCCCTCCCCCACCACGCGACCTTCACCAGAAATGGTTCGACCCGGAATGGCGAGCCCGCTATCTCGACTGGTATGTGGCACACAGTTCACTGAAAGCCGACATCCTGCCCGTGGCAAACACACAATTGGGGCCAGGTTCACTGGCAGCCATCCTCGGTGGTGTGTTTGAAGGCGGCGAGGACACCATCTGGATACATCCCCACCCCAAATTCGACCCCTCCCTTCCATTTGCCCCAAACCACCCCAACTATCTACTGCACAAGCGATTGCTACAATGCTGCAAGCAACGCGCACAAGGTCACTACTATGTGGGCATGCCCGACTTGATGGAAGGGCTCGATGTGCTGGCAGCCCTGAAAGGCACCGACCAGGTGCTCATCGACACCGTGATGCGCCCGGAAGAGGTGGAACGCCAGATGCAACGCATCAACGACATCTATTTCACTGTGTTCGACGAACTCTACGACATAATACGCGAGGGCGACGAGATGGCATTCTGCTATTTCTCATCCTGGGCACCCGGCAAGATGACCAAACTGCAGAGCGACATATCAACGATGATTAGCGAAGACGACTACAGGCGTTTCGTACAACCATTCATCAGGGAGCAATGCCAGCGCATCGACTACACATTATACCATCTCGACGGCGTGGGTGCCATCCGTCATCTGCCCGCCCTCTTGGAAATCAAAGAACTAAACGCCATCCAGTGGACCCCCGGTGTGGGTGAGCCGCAGGGCGGTAGCAGCAAGTGGCACGACCTCTACCGGCAGATACTTGACGGCGGAAAGAGCATCATGGCTTCATGGGTGACACTCGATGAATTGTCCGACCTGCTCGACCACATAGGCACAGAGGGCGTGCATCTCGAGATGGACTTCCACAACGAGCAGGAGGTGGACCAAGCCTTGGAAATCGTGGCGCAGGCACGATGCACATCACCTACCACAGCAGCCACTCCCAAGCACCCCTTCCCCACCGACCGCATCATGGTGCTCGATGGAGGCATGGGTACGATGATACAACGCTTCCACTTGAGTGAGGAAGATTTCAGAGGGAAGCAGTTTGCTGCACACGACGGACAGCTCTTCGGCTGCAACGACCTGCTCTGCCTGACACGGCCAGAGGTCATCGAGGACATCCACCGTCGCTATCTCGAGGCTGGCGCCGACCTGATAGAGACCTGCACCTTCAACGCACAACGCATCTCACTCGGTGACTACGGTCTCGCCGGAGAGGCACGCGCCATAAACCTCGCGGCATGCCAGATAGCACGCCGCGCCGCCGATTCCTACACACAGCGCACACCGCAGAAGCCACGCCATGTACTGGGGAGCGTAGGCCCCACCAGCCGTATCTGCTCACCGGAAGCCGCCAACGGCAACCCACTCTCCCCCGACCTGCTCCACGATGCCTATCTCGAACAGATGGAAGCCCTCATCGACGGTGGTGTGGACGCCATTTTGATAGAGACCATCTTCGACCTCCGCAATGCCCGTATAGCCTGCGATGCCGCCCTCGATGCCATGGCCCACCGTGGCAAACGGCTGCCGCTGATGCTCAGCTTCTCCGTCGCCACGCCCGAAGGGCACAACATGCTCGGCCAGTCAATCATCCCGTTTGTCAAGTCTCTGACCGACCTTCCCATTTATTCTGTCGGACTCAACTGCCTGTCGGAGGTGAAGCGATTCATCCCCTTGCTGCATCTGTTGTCACAATCGGTTCCTTTCCGCATCTCCTTCTATCCCAATGCCGGACAGCCCGACAGCCAGGGCGTCTATTCCAAGACACCTGAGGAACTGCTGGCAGAAGTATGGCCATTGCTTGATGCCCACCAGCTCAACATCATCGGAGGATGTTGTGGCACCACCGATGCATACATCAACAAATTTGCACAGGTGGTCCAACCTGCACCTGGACTCTTCCTCTCTCCCTATCAGCCAAAAATTGCAACAACAGGAGACAACCACCTACGTCTGCAAAGACAGGAGGACATAAGCGAAATCGACAGACAGATTGCCAGGGGAGAAATGAAGTCCAAAGAGAGAGTGGCGGATACGCTGTTTGATGCCATCTACAAGGGCGAAGAGAAAGCGGCAGTGAATCTCGCCCAACAGGCGATGGCCGAAGGCAAAGCCCTCCAAATGGTAATCGACCATGAGATGATTGCTGCAATGACCCGCTTGGGGCAGGATTTCGAGGAAGGCAAGGCATTTGTGCCACAATTGCTGATGGCAGGCCGTGCCATGAAATCAGCACTAAGCGCCATCCAGAAGCAGGCACAGGGTCCGCGCCCCCAGACAGTGGGACGCATTGTGATAGGAACGGTGAAGGGCGACCTTCATGACATCGGCAAAAATCTGGTGGCTTCGATGCTAGAGGGTTGTGGCTTCGAGGTAATCAACATCGGCATCGATGTCTCTGCAGACCGTTTTATCGAGGAGGTGAAACGAAGCCGTCCCGACATCCTCTGCATGAGTGCGCTGCTCACCACCACAATGAGCTATATGCGTGAGGTGATTGGTGCCTTGGAAGCTGCCGGCATCCGCGACCAGGTGAAAGTGATGGTGGGAGGAGCCCCCGTCACCGCAAGCTATGCCAGCGAGATAGGTGCCGACGGCTATAGTGACAATGCCAATGCGGCTGTGGCCGTAGCCAAGAAACTGCTCAGTTAGCGTCTCCTGAAACAATGCGTGAGTTGGCATAGTTGGCAGGAATATTCACGGTATGCGACATTCTCCCCAAGTCCAATGATGCCACTCACCGACTTTACCGGCAGCATCATCGCACTTTCTGTCAGCCACACCCCACAGGGATTGGGATTGCCGAGCAGAGGCAACAATAGCAGTTGCTCAGCTGTTGCCCATTCGCAGTAGCCTGGAGAGAAACGGTTGGTGCGTTTCCATCCCAATTTGTCAATGCTTGCCTGCAAGGCCTTCTCCATCTCGTCGGCACACCGCTCTGCCACAACAGAACCGAGAGCATCGGCAATGAACGATTCCAACATATCATCCCTCTTTCTCCATTTCTCGAACTCCGCCCCTGCCGTTGCCACAAATACCGCGAAATGGGTTGCCCCAGCCAACTGCCGCATTATGATGGAACCAACATGGAACTCAAGTCCACCCATGCGCAGGACATCCTTTTCGAGACAGCCATCCATCACAATGTAGCAATACCGGGGAACGGCCCTCTGCGAGGCACTCTCTAGCTGCCGCATCACTTCCGCAGCCGTACGCTCATCGGGCGCTTCCTTTCCATACCCCATCTGACGGTACACCTCTTCTGGATGGATACCAAGGCTTTCAAGAGAGAGTCGCTTCTTAAACATAATTCATTTCTTTTGGGTGACTAAATTCAGCACAGTTCGCTCTCCACCATATTTTTCAATTATTTCATTTAGAATAATTGCTGCTATAGGATGGACTTGCAGATGCAAAATTAATTGTTTTTTTAAAATACATTTCAATAATGCCAAAGAAAAAGCATTATGAACAAATAAGTGTTTACTACGAAAAATTGTGGAGTTGTTTTATGCAAAATTTGTTGCC
>CAMJLI010000035.1 GCA_946406585.1 uncultured Prevotellaceae bacterium
GATTTTGCAAATAACCCCCTTAAACATACATAATTATGACTAAAAACCATGTTTTTGCGATGTTTGTGATCGCATGTATTGCAGTCCTTGACAGTTGCACTCAGCAAAAGGAAACTGTTACCCTTGAAGTAAAAACCCAGTATGGCATTCTTCAGGGGTTCGAAGAAGACGGTGTGAAGAAATTTCTTGGTGTTCCTTTCGCCAAGGCCCCAGTGGGCGAACTCCGTTGGAAGTCTCCTCAGCCAGTTCAAGCTTGGGAAGGTGTTCGTTCTGCCAAGCAATTTGGCGACGATCCCATGCAGCCCAATATCTACGGCGACATGTCGTTCAGGGGGCCGGGACGTAGCGAGGACTGCCTCTATCTGAACATTTGGACTACAGCAGAAACAACTGCCGATGCCCTGCCAGTGCTGATTTATTTCAATGGTGGCGGACTGATGGCTGGCTCTGGCAGCGAGCCCCGTTACGATGGTTCTTCCATCTCCAAGGAAGGCGTGATTTGTGTGACTGCAAACTATCGTGAAGGTGTGTTCGGTTTCTTTGCCCATCCAGACCTAACGGCAACATCCGAGTATAAGGGAAGCGGCAACTACGGTTTCCTCGACCAAGTAGCATCTATCAAGTGGGTGAAAGAGAATATCTCCGCCTTTGGTGGCAACCCAGACAAGATCACCATAGTAGGAGAATCGGCAGGTTCCTTCTCTGTATCGCTCTTGATGTGCTCCCCCCTCTCCAAGGACCTCATTGCTGGCGCCATGCTTTCTTCTGGTGCCGAGGTGTTGCCTTACCAGCCCTCTACACAAACCGATGCCGATGCTGCAGGAGCCGAACTCCTGAAACAGGCAGGAATCTCAAGTCTTGCCGACGCAATGGCATTGAATGCCGATTCTCTCCAAAAACTCCTTCCCCCAAGAGGTATGGCCAAAGTGGTGCTCGATGGCTACTTCATGACCGAGAGTGCAGACGACGTGTTTGAAAAGGGACAGCAGGCGCAGGTACCTCTGCTCGCAGGATGGAACTCACTTGAAGGCACACCTTTGCAGGCTCTGAAGAATCAGGCTCCTACCCTTGAAAACTACAAAAACGCAATGAAGGCGCAATTTGGTGATATGACAGATGAGATTTTCAAGGCTTACGGGCTTGAGGCCGATGAAGACGTGCTGAGTCAGAAGGGCCTCGACCTTGCCTCCGACCTTTTCACAGGCTTCCCCACCTGGAAGGTCTGCGACTATCATGCGAAGTCAGGTCAACCCGTTTATCGTTACCACTACATGCACCCCCGTCCTCAAGTGTCGTCGAAGATGGGCGACAAGGTGGCTGCACTTGCAGGAGGTGTGCGTGAAAAGACTACGGAAGAAAAGAAGTCTGAGGCCCAACAACCGGCGATTGCTCTTGGAGCCGTACATTCAGCAGATATCGAATACGCCATGGGAACCCTTGACACCAACGAGTATTACGATTGGAATGAAGATGACTACGCCATATCAAAGCTCTTCCTCTCCTACTACGCAAATTTCTGCAAGACGGGCAATCCCAATGGCAAAGACTTGCCTCAGTGGACAGCCATCACCAAGGAAAATCTTGATGCTGCTCCTGTCATGAAGATCGACGTGGAATCCAAGGTTATAGCTTCCCCAGAAAAAGAGAAAGCCTATCACACTCTAGAAAAATTCTACAGAAGCAAGAAATAGGGCTTCCTCGATATGGAAGTCTATGTCGTTTTAATTAAAGAGGTGGTATGGGAGGAAGCCACATAGGCCATCCCCTACCCCACCTCTATGCATAAATAGGTTGTGTGTAATCCATTCCATTGGTCCTGTATAAAACTGCAATAACTTTTTGGAGAGGAGAGGAAATGAAATCAAAAGATAGGAAAACAGTAGTTATCACGATACTAGGTAAGACTTTGTTGTATATCGTGGCAATATCCATGACATTTGCACTCATCATTTTGGCTTGGGAGAAGTACGACTGGCTGCCCTTCGTCAAGAATATGATACGCGGACTGATAATCCCTTTTATACTTGGCGGTTTGTTGGTGTTTCTTCTCCGTCATGAATTTGGTTTATTCAAGGACAAATGGAAACCATTCGTTATGTTTGTCGTTTTCCTTACAGGAACATTGGTGTTTGTAAATGCCGGGATAATTGCACAAGAAGCCTGTGTCAAGGTGATGAAGGTCAGCAGTATCTCCACCCTATCAAACGAAGAAATCAAGAGGGCGGATTATCTTCAGATAGAAAGTGTTGAACCTGATACGAGTTCATGCAACTATCTCTTTGACGATGCCATCATATATCATAGACGTGGTTCCAGCCGGAATTTTTTGTTTTATCAGGTTTGTCCGCTTAAAAACAAAAAAGGCGTGTTTATCTGTACACGAACAAAAGAGACACATCGGTTCAGAACGTCATCCAAAAGCAAGTTGCAACAATTGGAAACAGATTTCGTAAACCGGGAAAAAGGATCTATAAAGAGAGTTGCTCCCTATGCGCATTTCTTCAAGGTTTTACACCAAAGTGACAATTTCGAACAATACCAAACTATTGCTGCCAACTGCACCACCCGCCATGGAACCATCAGTCCGGAGCACCTGATTCTACTAGAAATTCGCAAACCCAATACCATCAAAGGATGGAAGGACAATGTGCTCTATATCTTCTGCGCTCTATTAGTCGGCTTTTCTATTCTAACTATAACCCTAATGAGCACAGGAGTGTTGAATGGTTACCATGACTTTTTAACCAACATGGAATAATCCATCGACACACTCAATAGCATTTTTTAGACGCAACTCGTTTTCCCCTCGAATTATTGCATAGCATTTTCCCCGTTTGATGAGCTGCTCCTCACACCGACGGAAGAATGATTCTCTTTCTTTCGGTCGATAGCGATGGATGTCATCCACCCAAGGCAGATCGACATCGAGCAGTAAATAATAGTCGAAATGTTGTTTGGCGATGTATTCCTCGATGACAGGGGATTCTTTTCCGAACAGTTCATTTGACCATAGTTTGGAAATGATGGCATCAGTATCCACAAACAGCAAAGGGCCGTTTTGCTGCATTGCTTCTTCTACCGCTTTGAAATGCCCTTTTACTATCATCTCCATGTCCTCAAAAACAATGTCCCCGTTCTTAGAGTCGATAACTAGTTTGGCGTACTCTTCCACAAAGGGCGCATGGTAATGTTCGGCCAACTGCTTGGTCAGCGTGGATTTCCCAGTCGATTCTGGACCATAGATGCATATGGTTTTTCGGAAATCGTCTTGAGCAACAGGAGCAAGGTATTGCCATTGTCCAATGATGTCCTGGCGAATAAGAGTGGCAGAAACAGGAACGATTTGCCTGTCAGAATCCACCATTACAAAATCTGCCGACAGTTCTTTTGCCAATCGTGCCCCATATTGTTCTGAAGCAAAGACAGCATCTACAGGTTGGGGCAGCAAACGCAACAGTTCCTCGCGCCAGATATCCCAAAAGAAAGGAGTCTCTGATGGGTCTTGAGGAAGCGGATGACTTTGGGTCAGAACTACCGAAGCCGGATATTGGAGCTTCACCCATTGCATTCGCCGCTTCACAGGTATCACTTCGTCCATGATGTTGTCTACGACTATATAAACCACGTCGCAAGCATCAAGTGCACGCTGGATGAGCAGCATGTGCCCTTGGTGCAAAGGGCAAAATTTTCCCAAGACAAAACCTGTATTATAGTGTTTCATACGATTGCCTGATATAGGATTGAATGAGTTCTTTGTATTGTCTGCATCGTTGAGAAGTTGCTGCATGGGTATTTGTCATGTCGAATCGTATTCCTGTAGTCTGAAAAAGATCCATGTACCTCATCTGCCTGAACAATGTCCTGTCCATGCGGCAAAGCGACATCCGCAGCGCCTGGACATCAGCGTTGCCAACATTTGAATTAGCCACATTCTTCCACTCTTCATATTCCATGATGTCGTTGATAATGCACTCTTCATTCATGATTGTGCAGAGGTCGTTATAGTTCAATGGGTTTTCACATGCAATATGATAAACACCAGGTTGGTTGCGACCTATGATGTCTGCCACGATATGTGATGCCTTGTCTATTGGTGTGATGTCCACTGCCATGGAATCTGACCTGTCGAAGGGGAGGATGCCGACCGCCCTTGCTCCACGGAAGAACATGCCAAGAAAGTCCTTGGGGGCGGATTTTCCATACATGGTGCCACCGCACAAAAGTCCATAGCGATAGATGAAGACATCGCAGAGGGATGGAGGAATGGACTGTACCATCTTCTCCGCAACAAACTTGGTCTGCCCATATCCGCCATAAATGTTTGTGGGGATGCTCAAGTCATCGCTTTCGTACACCGTTCCCCTATTCCTGTCGGTTGACACAAAGACTGAAAGGGTGGATGCAAAATGCAGCTTTTTCCTGGTACCAGTCATGCAGAAGTCAATGATGTTTCTTGTGCCAATGACATTTGTCCCTTTCAGTGTTTCGTAATTGGCAAGCATGTTGACAATGGCAGCACAGTGAAGCACACCAGTCACCTCACGAGATAATCGTTTGTAGTCGTCTAACTCGATACCGAGAAACGGAAGAGTGATGTCTCCACAGACTATCTCCATGGCTTCCAGCACTTTCACATCGAGTCCATATCTGAGAAAGGTGTCTCTGACCCTCATTCCACCATTGGATGGTGACGAGCATCTCACAAGACATATGGCTTTGGCATGCTGTCCTCTTCTTAACAGTTCGCAAAGTAGGTGAGAACCTAAGAAACCCGTTGCACCTGTTATAAGAAAACAGTCTGTGTCCTTTTTCGAGGACATGAGGTTGCCGGGTGTGAAAGAGTATGACCACTGGCTCTCAAGCAGGGATGAGTGCATGCACATGGATGTGCATTCATTCCTCATTTGTGCCAGTTGTCGTGGCGTAGGGTTTTGATGCAATTCGTCTGATGTGACGACCACTCCTTTTTGTTGTAACTTAGATATCAATATGATCGTGTCGAGTGAATCGCCACCACATTGGAAGAAATCATCATCAGGCCCAAAAGCTGGCAGTTTGAGGATGTCGGACATGATGTGAGCGATAGCCTCTTCCTCTTTTGTCGCATATTGATATTCCATCTTGGCGATTGTGTTGCGGTGGAGTGGCAACAACAAAAGAGCCTGCAAGTCTATCTTGCCAGATGGAGTGAGTGGCATTGACCTGACGAACTCGAAAATTGAGGGGGCCATCCATCCAGGCAGATGATGCTTGCAACACTTACGCAACTGCCTCTCCATGTCGCACTGTGTCACCTTGTCGTCCAAAGGTTGTATAAAAGCAACAATGACATCCTTGGCATTCTCCTGACTGATGGTTCTCTTGACGACGGCAACTTTGCCCACATGTCTGTGGCAGCGGATCACATGCTCTATTTCCTCCAGTTCGACTAGTTGGCCGTGTATCTTAACCTGCCGGTCCATCCTTCCAACAAACTCCAACTTTCCGTCCTGATTGATGCGGACATGATCGGAAGTCCTGTAATAACGCACACCATCAATGACAGGAAACTTCTTTCTCGTGAGTTCCTCGTCTTTGTAGTAACCTTTGGCCAAACCTATGCCGGATATCCACAATTCGCCATCTGTAGCATCCAATCTCCCGTCTGCATATACTTTGTATTGAGTGTTTTCGATCACATCACCCAAGAGTGGCGCATCCCATTGTTCGTCACATCGACACAGGCTGGTGCAGACGGTTGACTCTGTTGGACCATAAACATTGATGAGTCTGAGCCTGCGACTCCAACGTCTCACCGTCTGTATGTCAGCTGGCTCTCCACCGATGATGATGGTTTGCAGGCAGTCGGGGCAATCCTCTTGACTTACCATCCTTAATAATGAAGGCGGTATGTCGGCATGAGTCACTCCGCGCTTTCTGATCACCTCGAACAACATTGTCGAAAGCCGCTCCCCTGACATAGGTTCAATGACCAGCGTGGCTCCAGAAGTCAGTGTGACAAGGATGTCGGAGATGGAGGCGTCGAAATTGACTGACAGAAAGAACAGATACCGTGAATAATGATTCACATCAAATACATGTTGCTGGCATCGAGCCAGGTTGCAAAGTCCAGAATGCCCCACAAGAATGCCTTTTGGAGTTCCCGTGCTCCCAGAACTGTATATCATGTATGCAGGGTTGTTTGGCTGGCATGTGGCTATGTCTTCCGTCATTGGGCAAGACAGGGCATCGAGATAAGAGTCCATGTCCAGACAGAGAGTGATGTCTGAATGGGCTGTTATGAATTGCCGACGGACTGGTGGCAGGTCTGTGCCTATGGGGACGAATGCTTTCCCTGACATCCAGCAACCTATCATGCAGACAATGTATGCTGAGGATTTGGGCAGATGGAGACCTACGAAGCTGCTGCCCTCATTGTGGCGTTTGATATACTCTGCCACTCGCCTGGCCTGTTGCCAAAGCTGCCGGTAAGTGAGGGCGTCGCCATCGCCTTCCACCACAGCTGCATGGTCGGGATATGCCTGACTGATTTCATGAATTACGAGAAGTATGTCATCACATTTTGTGTCCATAGAGTATCATGCTTGGGTGGTCTTCATCATAAGGCGAAAGAGCTATGTCGCCATAAACCTGTTCCACTTGAAGACTATGATGCAGGAACATGGTCCGGAATTGCTCGACACTGTAAAGCTTCGTCTGTCCGAAAGCTGTTTCTCTGTGTCCATCAGGATGGACTATCAGCCAGTCTGATTTCATCATCCCGTCCTCCAACCAGCTTTCACGAATGGTGATGATGGTGCTTTCTCCCGAAGGCACCTGTTTTACAATGAAACGCTGAAAATGTTTGTTGATGAACAATGGATTCATTGTCGAGAAGAAGAACTGCCCGTCTCTTTTCAGATTGTTGCTATATGGCACCAGCATCCGTTCGTTTTGTTCGTCATCTTCGTAATAACCGAAACTGGTGTTCCAATTGATGGAGATGTCGTAATGCCCGGGACGAAGGAATGTCTCTGCATCGCCTAACACAAATTCGGCCCGGGGAGAGGCAAGGTGCTTGCGGGCATACCCAATATAGGGTTCGGAAATGTCGATGCCCGTGACTATCAACCCAGCCATATCTAATTCATGTGCCAGATACCCTTTTCCGCAACACTGGTCGAAAACTTTCATTTCAGGATGCAATTGTCCTATCTGCTGCATGAATCGCAACGTCTCTGCAGCTTGCTGGTTGAGCACAACTTCCGTAAAGTCGCCTTTAAAGAAGTCAATCCACCACTTCTCGTTTTTGGGTGTCTCCATCTTTTCAATTCATTAGTTTTAGGTTCATATGACAAATGGTAAGCATTAGCATCACCACCGGTTCGTAGACAATCTGCTCCAATATGCTCATGGACGGAAGTGACCGCAACAAGTCGATGATGGCATCTCTGTTGAAGAGTCCCATGCCCATAAGGCTGGCCGATGTCAACTCATCGTAAATTTGTCCATAGTCGGACTTGCTGAAAAATCGAGTCAACGGCGGTGCTTGGAACGGATGTTTCTGCCTTCGGTATACACGGTCTGTAATATAAGGACGAGCAGCTTCCTTCAGCACGAACTTCTCATTGACATGGTCTCTTATCTTCATCTGCAAGGGGAGACGTGCAGCATATTCAAAAAGACGGTGGTCGAGGAAAGGCAACCGCCCTTCAACCGAAGCAGACATCTCGCAGCCATCACCAAGCGTACCTAATATGTAGTTGCAGAGCGCATGTTTGTTCCACAGATACAGCGACTTGTTGACAGGGTGAACACCACGAAGTTTGGCATTTATTTGATAACGGTCACACATCTCATCAAGAAAATCATGGTTGTAACAACAATGTAGCATTTCGCTGTTGACATACTTATACATTTTGTATCCTATGCCAGCCTTGGCCGCCAAGAAAGATGGGACAAAGCCAAGCCTCTCTGCCAACCTGTCACAACATAGAGTATCGCCAACGGCAATTTCCGTACCAGTTATGGCGAGGTTTGTATGATAGAGTTGTTTTGTGAGTTCTTCTTTCTCTTTTGTTGGCAAAATGGCAAAAAGGTCTTTTCGCAGATGTGGATAGCCCGCCAGACATTCATCGGCACCCTCGCCTGTCAATGCCACTTTGAACCCTGCCTCGTGGATGTTTTTGTTAAGCAGGTATTTGCACGAAAGATGACCATTGACCGCCAATCCTTCACTATGGTAGACGGCTTCGGGCAAGAATCTGAGGATATCGTGCTGACTGACTTCAACCCTATGCAACACGGCGCCACAGTGGTTGGCGGTCTCGGTGGCATAACGGTCCTCGTCGTATTCTGAATCCGCCTTTGGGAAAACTATCGAAAAGCAATGAACTGGCTCGCCTGTTAGATGAGTCATGATGCCAGCGACAGTGCTGGAGTCGAGTCCACCACTGAGGTGGCAACATGCCGGAACGTCACCGTGAAGGCGCAATCGAATGGAATGGAGCAGCAGTTCATGAAATTTTTCAACATATTGTTGTTCTTGATCTGATGTCAGCGTCGGCTCCTCGTAGGACATGGGGTAATTCATGTCCCAATAAGATATGTCTTCCTTTTCGCATCCCGCCTTCCAAACGATGAGATGGCCTGGCTCCAACTGCCTTATACCTTTGAAGAAAGTACGGTCTGCAGGCTGATATTGTATTGACAGTGCCTGCATCAGACTGTATTGATCCCATTCGGCCTTGACTCCACATGCAAGGATGGCCTTTGCCTTGGATGCCATAATGAGTCTTCTGCCATCATCCCACCAGCACAAGGGCTTGATGCCGAAACGGTCTCTTCCGGCTACGAGCAAGTGTTTTCTCTTGTCATACAGCAGGAAAGCAAACTCACCTATCAGGTGCTCCATCATGCCTGTGTAGCCGTATTTCAGATAGAGTGGTATCAGCAGTTCGCTGTCGGAATCCGTCTGGAAGGTATAGTTTGTTGAAAGTTCCAGTCTCAGCCTTTTGTAGTCGTAAAACTCTCCGTTCACAACGATGGTTATCATTCCGTCGGGCGAACTGATGGGTTGGTGCCCATGCCTTATTCCGACAATGGAAAGTCGCCTGTGACCCAGCGCGACATGCTCATCATGCCACATGCCGCTGTCGTCGGGGCCTCTAAGCTTCAACGTGTCAAGAGCTGCGGCAAGAATTCCTTTATCCGGTGTACCTTCTCGGTCGACAATACCTACTATTCCGCACATATCTTGAAAAACGTCTTTTTGCTTCCTATACGTTCTGCTTCAGCAAAAGCGGCCTCATACTGGGAAAGATCATGTATGTTGCCAAAGAGCATGCTCGTATCGAGCGCATGTGGCAAATGGCAGGCAGTAGCAGTCAAGATATTTCTTGCTACGTCAAAGTCACCATATCGTGCACCTCTTATGCATACCTCCTTCATGGCGATTGTATTCGCCGTGAAAGAACAAGGGGTGTAAGACCTGGATTTCAACACCAACACTCCCCCTGGCTTGAGCGCATCGATATAGGCATCGATGTTGGATGGTTCCGTCTCTATTATGCAGTCGTAACAATTCTTCCTCAAGTCATCTATATGGACAACCCTTTCCATGTCTCGATGTCCCATGATCATGGCCACTTGGGATGTTAGTTCCGCAATCCTTGTTCCCCCAAATATGCATATCTTGCCGTTGATGTATTTCAGTGGGGCAAGTGCTGCGGCCACTGGTTCTAGAAACGCGCCGAAGGGAGAGAGCAAATAGTGTGGCAAGTGAACCAATGCTCTACAGGGAACTGCAATGTACTCTGCAAATGCTCCATTGCAGTCCTTGCCACACATCATGTCTCCTGTAGTGCCAAAAGACATCGGGTTGGCACTGACGACATCGCCCACCTTCCAACCGTCCATCTCGCATTCTCCATTCAAGAAACCGGCAATTTTCCCACAAAACTCATGCCCCATCACAATATTCTCTTTTGCCGGGACAATACCTTTTCCTATGCCGATGTCTGTTCTGCAAATTCCCGCATAATAGACTTTGACAAGCACATTACAAATGTTTGTCAATTTGGGAATATCCCAGTCTATCTTATAGGCAACTGATGACCTATTGAGTATGATTGCTCTCATTGCAGTTCTACTATTCCTCTTCACCCCTTTCTCGCGGCTGATTTTGAGAATTATTTACTTGTCTAAGAAAGGAATCAACCGGGCACACATCGGCTGTCCTTAAAAGTGTGTATCCTTTTCGCCTACACTTCCTCAAACTCAAATAAGTTGATGAACCCTGTCAACTTGAAAACGGTCTTGATGTCATCGTTCATGTTTCGCATGATGACTTTGCTTCCACTGGCCTTTGCCCCTTTGAGGATGCTGATGAGAATTCGCAATCCACTCGAAGCTATATACTCCAAATTCGTGCAGTCGATAACGATGTCGCGTCCATTGCTGACATATAAAGGCTGAAGAGTATTCTCCACCTCCACTGCTGCTGCAGTGTCAAATTCGCCTTCTAATGTTACCAAATACTTGTCTTTCAATTCTTGAATAGTTGTTTTCATTTTTGTATGGATTTCGTTGTTTTCTATTTTATCTATTAATTGAAGGTATCACGTTTGTAATAACAATGCTTCATGCATTATTTCTTAATTTGTTTCCATTACTCCTTAAGTCTCTTTTTTAATGTGAGTATGTTCATGCCATCTATTCTCTCATAGTTGATGGAATCCATCAGTTCTCTGACAAGAAGTATTCCAAGTCCACCCACAGGTCGATCTTCCACCGAGAGTGTGGTATCTGCTTTGGTAGCCTCTGTGGGGTCGAATGGCATGCCGGAGTCAGTGATGACAAGTTTCAGGTTTTTGCTGTTGGTCATTGCCTTTATGTTCAAAAGTCCTTCTTGTCCAGCAGGATAGGCATAATTCATCACATTGACAACAGCCTCTTCCACTGCCAACCTTAATTTACGTGTCATCGAGACATCAAAGCCAAGCTTTTCTGCAACGGATTTCAATAAAGTGTGGAGGTCCTTAAGCTGTCTGATATCATTTTTCAATGTCAGTTCCCCATGCACTATGTAGTCATCGGAAATAGGTGTATATTTGACAGCAAGCATGGTCAAGTCATCGCTTTGTTCCTCCTCCGCGACAAAAAGACGCACTTGCTTGGTCATAGCACGGATAATATCTCCAGGCATATTGCTGTGCATATGGTTTAGAGTTGTCATTACTCGTTCCATTCCAAACAGCTTATGGTCTGAATTCTTCGCCTCAGTCAGCCCATCAGTATAGAGGAAGAGGGTGGCATGCTTCTTAATAACAGTCTCTTGCAACTCAAATATAAAATCATCAAACAATCCCACCGGCAAGTTGGCCTTCACTGGCAGGGTCGTAACAACATTGCCATCCATCAACACAGGTTCGTCATGCCCTGCATTGCAATAGCGCAAACGTCCTGTAGGGAGGTCGAGCACGCCTATGAAAAGTGTGGCAAACATATTTGTTTTATTGTTGCGACATGCCGTTTCGTTGATGGTTCTCATTATATGAGCAGGATTGCTCTCATGAGCCGACACTGCGCGGAACAAAGCCTGTATCATGGCCATAATCAGTGCCGAGGGAATGCCTTTCCCGCTAACGTCTCCAATGCAGAAAAATAGTTTCTCGTCGCGTATGAAATAATTGTAGAGGTCACCTCCCACTTCCTTCGCTGGTGTCAGAATGGCATCAATGTTGATTTCGGAACGCCTCCCCACTCCATCATCCTCCACCAACATGGAATTCTGGATGGCTGTTGCTATTTGCAATTCGTTGTCAATGCGTTGCTTCTCTTCCTTGACAAGTGAGAGCCTATGCTCATTGAGCATGAAGCGACGTAGCATAAGTCCCAATATGCCTAATGCCATCAACATGAACACAAGCATGTTGATGCGCATCATGTGCAATTTCGCGTATACCTCATCATCATAACACACTACGGCAATCTGCCAATTGGGATTTCCTTTCATATTGGAATAAAAAACACTTGCCCCGTCGCCATTTTCATCCTTGAAGCGAATGACTTTGCTATTGCCACTATTGCTATAGCTACGCTCCACGGTACTGTCATTAATCAAGCTGATCACTTTGTAAACTTCTTGCTTTTTCACTTGTTCAGAATTTGGGCCAGAAATCAACTTCCCAGAATCTGTCAGCAACAAGAAGAACGATGATGGATAGATATGGCGCTGGTTCAACGTGTCGCCCAACCATTCCAGTGAGATGTCTATGCCACCCACAGCCATTATGCGTCCCAAACTATCATTAAGAGGATAGGAATATGTGGTCAGTTTCTTTAACACGCCATCGTCCTCATGGTCATATGGGTCGCTCCAAAACGGCTTGTTTTCCTTCAACATCTTGATGAAAATAGGATTGTTGATATAGTCAGTCCTATTATTCACAGCCAAGTTGGTGGTGTGGATAATGCCATCGTCCTTATAAGCATACGGCTCAAAAAGCTGCCCCATCTGAGGATAATAATAGGGTATGAATGCCAAGAAACTGCCCATCACCCTATGATTTGCCATTATGACACGCTTGGTTGCATCATACATGGAGTCAGGATGACTTATGTTGCGCTCTACATCCCAAAGATGTTCTTTCAGCGTGTTTTCCATTTGTCTTAGCGTGCCGATGATTATTATCGCTTTCATTCTCAGTTCACTCTCCGCCCGCTTGTTCAACTCATCTTCCAACATTTTATGAGTGTAGTAATACTGCACTGCAGACATCAATTCAAGGAGCAAGGCTGCTATCACGAAAATAACCAACCCCTTGTGGTTGATCAAGTAATCTCTTATATTTCTTAGGAATGCTCTCATGGCAAATAATTCTACAGTGTTATGGTATAAAGCAGGGAATCATGAAATTGTAGTATCCAGTTACGATCACCTATCTCTATAGCTTTTAAGAAGCAAAGTTAAAAATAAAAAGTTTAAAAATGAAGATTGTTAGAACTATTTGTTATCTTTTTCATTTGTTTTTTTATATTTGCACAAAATTACACACATGAGATATCCAATTTGTAGATTTATATTTTCTGTAGTTCTTCTTATGGCAACTTCCTTTACGTCTGCACAGGAAGTGAATGAAGAGGTTAAAGCAAACAAATTGACCATAGATGCCCAATTGATGTCACGTGGGGAAATAAGGCAAGGAGGCATTTCAAGCAACGTAGAGGAGAAAAACGAAAACCGGTCAGCCTTCATCTCCAACCGCGCCAGGATTACGGTGGGCTATGAGCATGACAATCTGGCTCTAAAGGTTACTGCTCAGCATCAAGGTATCTGGGGTGCTGAAGGCGGTGGCAATTTCAACATTTACGAAGCATGGGCGCACCTGAAATCAAAAAGTGGATTGTTTGCCCGTGTTGGTCGTCAGGAACTTGTTTACGACGACGAACGCATTCTCGGCAACAATGATTGGGCAATGGCAGCTCTTTATCATGACGCTCTGAAATGTGGATATGAGAACCATGGACACAAACTGCACGCCATCGTGGCATACAATCAGAATACAAAGAACGTCAATGGCGGCACATTCTACCAAAATGGCTCACAGATTTACAAGACAATGCAAACAGCATGGTATCATTACGATGTTCCAAAGATTCCATTGGGCATGTCGCTGTTGTTCATTAACATCGGCATGCAAAATGGCACAGAGGAGGATTACGAAACCACTTATCAACAACTTATAGGAGGATATGTGAGTTACAAACCCAAAAATCTAAATCTTGAAGCTGCATATTATCATCAGATGGGCAAATCCAGTTTAGACTACACATCGAAATTCTCAATTCCCATCAACGCATGGATGGCTTCAGCAAAAGCCTCCTACAAATTCAACAACCAGCTTACAGGATATGTTGGTTTTGACTATTTAAGTGGTGACAAGGAATTTGCAGTGCCAGGGCAAGGAAAGATTGGTTTGGTTCAACATACCAAGATGTCAGCATTTACAACCACTTTTGGTTCAACGCACAATTTTTATGGTGCCATGGACTTCTTCTATGTAAGTGCATACTACGGCACATTCTCAC
>CAMJLI010000036.1 GCA_946406585.1 uncultured Prevotellaceae bacterium
CATCGCCTATCATGTTCCAATAGTTATAGTCTCCCGGCAAGTTGTGGGCTTGGGTGGAGCAGTTGGCAGGTTTGTCGGCACGAACTTTGAATGTCAAGCGATATTCGTCGCCCACTTCAAGCTTCTCTGGCACAGTGATGAAGAACTGGACATCCCAATCTTGGAGTGTTTCACCCTCCTCTAGGTCTCTCGCAAGCACCTCTGCACAGTGATTGCTTTCGTTCGTTGGGTCAACGACAAGGCGTGCCACTCCCCAGTAACGTTCTCCGTCTATAAACTCATGTGTGGCGAAGCACGATGCGTCGTCGCCTTCACAATCGCCATTCACTACACGGTCTCTGAATGTGTAGGGGTCTTGTGCATAAACGCAGAGGGATATGCAGGCTGTTAGTAGTAAGTAAAGTTTTTTCATATAGGTACGTTTTATGTTTATGAATAGTTGTGTCGTCTCTTTGGTCTGTGATTTGATAGCCTTTGCCCTTCTTATTATGTAGTGTGGTTGAGGTACATCTGTCGTTCTTTTCTTGGAAAGGCAATGAAAAAACAAACAATCTGCTGAAATATTTCGTTTGCAAAAGTAATGCTTTTTGACTAAATGGCATTTTTCTTTTGTTTCGGTGTTTTTTTTGTATATAACATTTTGGCAAGAAAACATGAAAAAATGATCTTTTGCCACTATCGTGTTAAGTTTTGTTGCTTATATTAAGAAAGCATGTATGTCCATAAAAAGACAGTCCGAAGAACCATGCCTTCGGACTGTCTGCTATTAAGAATCGCGAAATTCAGTCTTTTGTCTTAATTAGAAGCCAAGGATTATGTTAACGATGCCCATTACGTCTGTAACGGAGATGTCATCATTACCATCGATGTCGGCATTTGCTTTAATGAATTTGTCAGATGGATAGCCAAGGAGGTAGGACACGGTTGCTGAAATGTCATGGACGTCGATTACACCATCGCCATTGACATCACCAAGCAACACTGGGTTGGCATTGACAAATTTCACATTATATACATAGTACCATCCGTCTTGTACGAAGGCGATACGGGTGTTGATGTCTTCGCTTATTGGCTCTTGACCGATATTGTTCACAACGAAATTGGCCAATTTGTTTTCAGCATCCTCTGCCGTCACTTCGAAGGTGATTGTTCCATCAGGGTCGCTGATGCCTTGCAAGTTGAAGATGGCACCCTGGCTTGTGGCTGAAACGTTGGTGTTTGAAAGGCTTTCAGCTTCTTGTACTTTCAGATTCTCGCCTGTGATGAGGCCATTGAAGTCTTGGGTGTCCAAAATATACAGGGCATTGGTCATGTCAACCGTGGTGGTGCTTTCCTCGTCAGGAGCAGGTACTGGCAGTACGATTTCCTCTGAACCTACGATGAGGTCTTCTTCTGTCACGATGTCTTGGTCGATGTTGAATTCAATGTTGCGGAAGTAGTAGTTGTTCACTTCCTTCAGCACGTTGCAGTTGAAAGCAATGGTGTATCCACCTGCTTGATTTGCACTTACAATGCCATTCACCTCAAATGTTTGCCATGTTGGAGTCAAGTCGAAGTTGCCTACCATTTCAATGTGCTGGAAGTCGCCAGGTGCCCTGTGAATCTGTGATTGGATTTGTGCATTCTTGTCTGCACGGGCTTCCATCACGAACTTGTATTTCTCACCTTCAATCAACTTGTGGCTGCTTGTAAAGAAGAACTGAGTCTGCCAGTCTGTGATGGTCTCTTCACCAGTTTCTGGGTTGGGGGATGATGCTACAGATGTCACGTTCATGGCGCGTGAGCCGTCTTCCAATGTCACGATGCGTGCCGGGCGGTCGATGCCATCAGCGCCGTCACGGCCAATGAAGTTGCTGACGAGGTCGGTCTCAAGGTCACCATTTCTTGCCATGTTGAACCAGTTTTCAATGACCTTAGCCTTCTTCACTTCAAACTTGATGTCGTCGAAGTAGTAGTTGTTGGCTTCATTTGATACGGCAAGGTTGAAAGCGATGGTGTGTAGTTCAGGTTGTGTGTCGCTTGAAGCCTGTTCTGCGGTGATGGTGCCAGTTCTTGTGATTTCCACCCAGTTGGTGGTGAAGTTCACATCACCAATCATAGCCCAGTGAATGTATTGGCCAGGTTGGTTTTGTGCCTGGGTTTGGCCGGTGGCTGGTTTGTCGGCCCGTACCTTGAAGGTTACGCGGTATTCGTCGCCAAGCTCAAGTTTGGGGGCTACAGTGATAAAGAATTGGCTGTCCCATTCCTGGAAGTTGTCTATTCCTTCTCCATCCCTTGATGTAACGATGGCGCAGTGGTTGCTTTCGTTTGTCGGGTCGACAACGAGACGGGCATTGCCATTGTATCTTTCGCCGTTCAACCAATCTTGAGCAAAGAAGTTGGTCACTTCTGTGCCTTCCATGTTTCCATTGGTGATGAGGTCAGTGTAGTCGCTATAGTCAGGTTTCTTAATTTCAACCTTGATGTCGTCGAAGTAGTAGTTGTTGGCTTCCTTTAGTACAGCAAGGTTGAAAGCGATGGTATGGCATTCAGGTTGGTTGTTTCCTGTTGCCTGTTCTGTGGAGATGGTGCCAGTTCTTGTTATTTCCACCCATTCTGTTGTGAAGTCGACATTTCCAATAAATTCCCAATGCATGTATTGCCCAGGTTGGTTGTGTGCTTGGGTTTGTCCAGTGGCAGCCTTGTCGGCACGCACTCTCATTGTAACACGATACTGGTCGCCAGCCTCAAGTTTGTCTGGCACTGTGATGAAGAACTGGCTGTCGAAGTCTTCAATACCACCAGTGCCAAGAGAGTCTCTCGATGCCACAACGGCACATTTGTTTGCTGCATCTGTTGGGTCAGCAATAACACGGGCAGGTCCCCAGTACTGTTGTAAACCATTTTCACCTTCCACCCATTCCTTTCCAGTAAAGCATGACATGTCGCTGCCTTCCATGTCGCCATTGGTGATGAGATCAACGTAGTCGCTTTGTGCAAATCCGCTTAGGGATAAGCAGCATGTGGTTAATAAGATAAATAATTTTTTCATGTTTGATTAGTAATTTGTGAAATATGTATAGTTGGTTTTTAGTTCTGTAAACTTGTTTTTTCAGCTTTATTAAGGTGTTTCTTGGATCATGCTTGCAAATCAGCGACAAAGATAATGCTTTTTGTCAATTGTGATTTCATTTAGTGTTTCCGCATTTTTTTTCAATGAAACATTATGCAAAAAATACTACTATATTTTGTTTTAAGCGACATTTCAAGTGTTTTTATTTCTTCTTTTTTTATTTTTGCTGTTGCAAATTGATTGTTCTTGATTGTTGCTTTTCGTGGCAGTCGTGTGTCTTACAGCTCGTGCCTTATGCTTGCTTGACACTATGCCATTGCCTTTATTTTGTGTGAAAACAAAAACGAAAACATGTGCCAAATGACGACCAAAAAATAAATATTCTTCTTTTTGTTTGGTTTTCAACGCAAAAAGTATTAATTTTGCACCCGCTTTGATGGTTCCGTAGCTCAGCTGGATAGAGCAACTGCCTTCTAAGCAGTAGGTCTTGGGTTCGAGCCCCAACGGAATCACATGGAAAAGAGAGAGTTGCCACTTGGATGACTCTCTTTTTTTTGCTTGCATTTAACAAGACATGAGTTTTTCGTCAATCGTTATCTTCCTTGATGTTTGGAAGAAAATATGTGACAACCCCAAGAAGGGGAAGAAAGGCTGTCACTTGAAAGACATGTTGGATGCTCGTAAGGTCGGCCAACCAACCGAAAATGGCTGAGCCGATGCCGCCAAGACCAAAAGACAATCCAAAAAAGGCACCCGATATCATGCCTACATTGCCAGGCAGCAATTCTGTGCCATATACAAGGATTGCCGACATGGCAGAAGACATCACCATCCCTACAAAGATTGCCAATATTATGGTCCATGTGAGATTGCAATATGGAAGAAGAAGGGCAAAGGGGGAGGAGCCAAGTATGCTGACCCAGATGACATATTTGCGACCGTATCTGTCACCTATCTCGCCGCCTATTAGAAGACCTATGGCAGTGGATACAAGAAAGGCAAATAGCACGTATTGTGAGGAGGCGACAGAGAGGCCAAACTTGTCCATCATGTAAAAGGTGAGGTAGCTCTGGATGTTGGCAGTGTAAAAATCTTTTGAGAACATGAGAACCAATAACACCAAAAGGGCTGTTGTTATCTGTCTACGACTCAAATGGCTCTCGTTCTCAATGTCGAAATTGCTCTTGCTGCGGCCATAAGTCTCTATCTGTCGCTTGTACCAACTGCCTATCCTTGCGAGCAAGAAAACTGCCGTGACAGCAAGAAGGGCAAACCAGCGTATGCTGCCCTGACCGTGAGGGACGACAACAAGTGCTACAGCGACAGGCCCTATGGCACGACCTACATTGCCACCTATCTGAAATATGGACTGGGCCATTCCCTTGGCTCCTCCCGAAGCAAGTCTGGCTACTTTTGATGATTCGGGATGGAGTACCGATGAGCCTACTCCCACGAATGCCACTGAAAACAATACTGCAGAAAAGCTGTCTGCCATTGACAACAGCATGAGGCCTGTAAGAGTGAAACACATGCCTATGGCCAATCCATAGGGCCGGGGATGCTTGTCGGAAAAGTATCCTACCAAAGGCTGAAGAAGGGATGAGGTGATTTGGTTGGTGAGGGTTATCACTCCTATTTGTACAAAACTCAGACCCAGCGACTCTTTGATCATGGGGTATATGGCAGGGATGACTGCCTGGAACATATCGTTAAGAAGATGACCCAAACTGACCAAAAGCAATATGGATAAAGTCGCTTTGCCTTTCATGCCTCTTTTTGAATGCTTGTTGCCCCTTTCCCCTTGTTGGCTGCGAGGAATAAAAAAACCCGGCTCCTTGCGGAAAACCGGGCTAATGAAAGGAGGAGTGGTACCTCCAGGAATCGAACCGGGGACACACGGATTTTCAGTCCGATGCTCTACCAACTGAGCTAAGGCACCATGTCTTTCGTTTTGCGGTTGCAAAGGTAATCTGATTTTCTCGAATTACCATCATATATCTTGAAAAAACCATTCTGTTTAACATTTATTAATTGTTTTTGTTGAAACTTGGGGCTTACACCTTATATAATATATAAAGGAAAGGCTCCTTTTTTATTTCAAGTACACATTGCCTTGCCCTCAAATCGATTGTTGGGTTTTTACTCCTAATCAGTAGCAGGTGGAAAATAAAAACACTAAAAAATTTGGCTTGTAAAACCAAATTTGCTATCTTTGCCACATGAATGTTTCAATTCGTAATCAACGTGCTTTCATTTACAACACAATCGAGATCTATAATAACTAAAACCATACGATTATGAAGAAGTTTTACCTTATTGCTATTATGGCTGCCTTGACATTGACAGCAAGTGCACAGCAGAAATTGAACATAAGCACTTATGCAGGTACCGACCTTGCCAGATATGATGGCGTGGAGTGCAATGTGAACATGAACAGATACATGTTCAATGGATGGAACACCATTGCCCTGCCTTTTGATATGACAGAGGCAGAACTTAATGAAACTTTCGGGGCTGACTGCCAACTAGAAAAACTCGTAGCAGCGGAAAATGAGGGAGCGAGCGTGAAACTATACTTCCAAGACTGCAAGGCAGGAGGCATCAAGGCCAATACTCCTTACATTCTCCACTATACAGGCGAGAATGCCAACAAGAACATCAGCAAACTGGCTGTGGTTGCCGATGAGAAAGCTGCCATAACGCTGACTACTAAAAATGGCGAGACTGTTACCATGGCAAGTGCCAGGAAACATATAGATGGCATTGGTTTCTATGGAGTGTTGGCAGCCGACAATTCCGAAGCTCAGTTTGTGGCTGTAGACGGGAGCAAGAGCGGCTTCTATGCTTCAAGATGCTACATCAAGCTGGCTTCTGGAAATGATGCCCAACTATCTACCATACATATTGGTGCAGGAGAAGTGGCAAGCATTGCCGCCATCGCTGCTTCTGCTGAAAAAGTGGATGTGTACAACGTTTCTGGAATGAGAGTTGCCAAAGGCATAAAGGCATCGGATTTGAACAAGATGCAGCCAGGCATCTATGTGGTCAATGGCCAGAAGGTTCTTGTTAAGTAACTTTTTCTAATTCATCATATTGGCGGTTGGCTTCTTTGAAGACTTCCGCCAAATTTTTGCTTTTTGCTGTAAAGTACATGTGCTGGACTTTTTATACTTTACGGCTATTATCTTAAAAAAAAATCAAAATATTATGAAAAGACTTGAAACCATGCTGTTGCTTCTTGTTTGCATCTCTTTTGCACAAGCGGCACCAGTAGACCAACAAAAAGCAAGGCAAGTAGCAGAGCAATTCATGCAAAGCAGAGGTGTGAAACTCTCTGGAGGACCTATGAGGGCACCAGGCAAAATGAATGCAAGTGCCACCACCCAACCATTATACATTTTCAATGCTGCAGACAACAAGGGCTTCGTTGTTGTAGCAGGCGATGACTGTGCAGACCCTGTCCTTGGCTATGCCGACAAAGGACAATACAATGAGAATCAGATGCCGGAGAATTTCAGATATTGGATAGAGAAGATGGCTGAAGATATAGAACGGGCAAGTCTGGCTTTGGAATACAATCCCACTTTGGTTCAGAACCCTAAACGCATTCCCAACCACAATGCCATCTCACCACTTATAAAGACAAAATGGGATCAAGGATCTCCTACGCAAGATGGATACATCTTCAATGTGTTGTGCCCCTTGATTGATGGGAAGCATGCATACACTGGTTGTGTGGCAACTGCCGGGGCACAAGTGATGTATTATTACCAATATCCCAAGAAAAAGACTAAAGCGGTGCCAGGTTATGAGAGTGGCGTGGCTGCCACATCAGAAGGGTTGCCTGCAATCACCTTTGGATGGGACAAAATGAAAACCATGTATGGCAGCAGCGATAGAGGGACCGAGAGCGAGACGGCTGTGGCCCAACTAATGAAATATTGTGGCTATGCTGCGCACATGAGCTATGGTCTCAGTGGTTCTGGCGCAAGTGTATCCATTTTGGCAAGAGGACTTGTGGAATATTTCGACTATGATCCATATGCATACAAGATGGTTTATAGGGAGGATTATGGCATTGCTGGCTGGGATGAATTGATATACAATGAGTTGGCGCAAAGACGCCCTATTATTTATAGTGGCTCTGGCTATGGCGGGCATGCCTTTATTTGCGATGGGTATGACGGGAATGGCTATTACCACTTCAACTGGGGTTGGGGTGGTTCAAGTGACGGCTATTTCAAACTGCAAGCTACCAATCCTTATGAAGGTGATGGTTCGCAAGACATAGGTTATTGTCTTGAACAGTATGCATGCATTGGCTTGCAGCCTAACACGGGAGTGGTGCCTTCAAGTGGAACAAGTGGTGAAGACGAGTGGGAAGAAGTGACCATCAGCGGCATTGTGGGAACTGCATCAAATGTCGTGGTGGACGGCAACACCGTTACAATGCGCTTGTCCAACTACAATGATGATACCTACAATTTTGGATTTGGCATCGGGGAACTCATGGCAAATGGTTCCATAAATGTCATCGATACAAAATATGAATACTATAAGAGCACTTCCCTGCCACCAAGATATGGATTCTCTGGATGTTCTTTCGATTTTTCTTCTTATAACCTATCCAAAGGAAAGCACACCCTTGTGCCTATCAGTTTGCTGAAAGGGGAAACTACGTGGAAGCGTTGCCGACCGGCTGACATTTATTTCGAGGTCACTGTTTCTGCTTCAGGAACAAAAACCATAGTGGCTCACCCAATTGAAAAAATAACAGCCAATGTGTTTGAACCTGTAACAAAAGGCATTCCTGACAAGTCGCTCGGCGTAAAGGTATCAGTGAAAAACGAAGGCGACAACTATTATGGATATCTCTCGCTCTTTGCCACCAAGACAAGTGACTTCGGCTCTGAGAGAGATTGGCAAAGAATAAAGATAAAGAGTGGTAACTCCAAAGAATACATGATGAACTTCACTCCTGAAGAAGCTGGCACATACACTCTTTACTTATGTTTGAATGAGAATACCAACAAAGTCATAGCAACTACTACAGCCATAGTGGCTGCGCCTACTGTAAAGGTCACTTCGTTCTCCATTCCGGGAAGCAAGATAGCAACGATATCTCAAAAGGTGGTGGCTACGGTGAAGAGTACGGGAAATGAATTTGCTGACCCACTTTATTTGTTTGCCAGCACCACTACCACCAAGGGCTCATATGTTTACTTGAATGGCACGGCCATTGAACAGAATGCTACAGAGGATGTGAATTTCTATTTCAAGCCCGACAAGGCGGGGAAATGGAACTTATGGGTTTGTACTGACAGTGAAGGAAAGAACGTCATCGGCTCTACAACCGTCACCATTGCAAGTGCACCTACAGAAAATGTCACCTTGGCGTTTGTGAGTGGTGAATATGTAAGTGGCGACACTTATAAGATAAAGGTGCGGAATGCAGGAAATGTGGACTTCTACCGTTACATCAGGTCGTGGATATCTGATACCTCTGAAGACGGGCAAGCGTATGTGCCCAGTGAAGATGCTACAATCAAGGCTGGTGCCACTGCAGAGATTTTCTTCAAATACGACTCATTGAAACCTGGACACACTTATAGTGTTATCCTGAATTATCCTGTCAATATTGGAGCTACAATATGGGGCTATCTCGGACAGTTTAATTTTACCGTCCCGGCAGGGTTGCCTGGTGATGTAGACAATAGTGGAGAAGTGTCGGTGCAAGATGTCTCATATATGGTGAGCAATATATTGGGACTGCAACCAGATCCTTTCAACTTCACAAATGCCGACTTGAATAATGATGGCATAATAGATGTAAAAGACGTGATGTCGGTTGTTGCCATCATTCTAGGAAAATAAGGTGGAATTCATTTTTGGATACCAATATGGAGAAACAGACCACCTTGTCATATATGCAAGCCCCACCGAGACGCGGTGGGGCTTGCCATTAGGGAGATGTTTTTGTTGTTGGGGAAATAGTGTGACGGAAGAGCAGAATCATTTCTTTAGGGGATTCCAGCCTTGGGCTGTGAGTTCCATCTCTTGTCCATCGCGAGTGACAAGGTACTTGCCAAGACTCTTGTCTGTGACATGCCCTATAAGGCGCACTCCCTCCATCTGCTCTATCTTGTCGTAGTCGCCAATGCTGACCGTGAAGAGGAGCTCATAGTCTTCTCCACCATTCAGGGCGCAGGTGGTGACGTTCATGTTCAGTTCTTCAGCCATCACTGCTGTCTGGTAGTCGATAGGTATGTTCTTCTCGAATATGCGGCAGCCACAGCCGCTACGCTCACAGATATGCAGAAGCTCACTGCTGAGGCCGTCGCTGATATCCATCATCGATGTGGGATGGATGTTCATCTCTCGTAGTCGCTTGATGATGTCCCCTCTGGCTTCTGGCATGATTTGTCGGCCAATGATGTACTCCTTGCCGGCAAAGTCGGGCTGGAAATGTGCCAATTCCTGCAATGCAGCTTTGTTGTTGGCTTTCTGTGCTTCTCGCACTTGTTCGTAATAGACGCGTTTTTCGCGTTCCAGCAGTTGCAGGCCCATGTATGCTGCGCCCAGGTCGCCGCTAACGCAGATGAGGTCGGTGTCGTGGGCTCCGCTACGATATGCAATTTCCTTTTCTGATGCCTCTCCTATGCAAGTGATGCTGATGGCAAGACCCGTTAAGGATGACGTGGTGTCGCCCCCCACGATGTCGACACCCCATTTGTCGCAGGCCATTCGCAGGCCGGAATAGAATTGTTCCATGTCTTCCACCTTGAATCGGCGACTGAGGGCTATGCTCACCACCATTTGGCGTGGGGTGCCGTTCATGGCGAAAATGTCGCTTATGTTCACCATCGCCGACTTGTAGCCCAGATGTTGCAAGTCTATGTATGTGAGGTCGAAATGCACGCCTTCCATCAGCATGTCGGTGGTGACAAGCACCTCCTTGTCGGGATAGTGCATCACGGCGCAGTCATCACCCACACCCATGAGGGTGGAGTCGTTGGCTGGCTTTATGTCTTTGGTCAGGTGGCTGATAAGCCCGAATTCTCCTAATTCGGATATTTCCATGATGTGTTGTTTTATGCTCTACGTATCATTTCCTTCATTAGCTCTGTCATGATGGGCTGGGCCTTGTTGGCAGCCATCTGGACTTCCTCGTGGCTCACTTCCACAGCCTCGTCGAAACCACCAAGGTCGGTGATGATGCTCACTCCAAAGGTCTTGATGCCGCAGTGGTGGGCTACGATTACTTCGGGCACGGTGCTCATGCCGATGGCGTCGCCACCGAGGATGTGATACATCCGATACTCGGACGGTGTCTCAAAAGTGGGGCCTTGGACGCCTACATATACGCCATGCTGAAGTTTGATGCCCTTTTCTTTGGCTATGGCATCGGCTTCTGCTATCAATGTGTGGTCATAGGTCTCATGCATGTCGGGAAAGCGAGGGCCGGTGGGGAAGTTCTTGCCGCGAAGTGGATGCTCTGGGAACATGTTGATATGGTCGGTGATTACCATTATGTCGCCAATGCTGAATTTGGGGTTCATTCCTCCGGCGGCATTGGAAACAAAGAGGGTCTTTATCCCTAGTTCATACATGATTCTCACAGGGAATGTCACCTCTTTCATGTTGTAGCCTTCATAGTAGTGGAAACGGCCCTGCATTGCCATGATGTCTATGCCTCCCAATTTCCCGAAGATTAGTTTTCCGGCATGGCCCTCGACCGTTGAGACAGGGAAGTTTGGAATGTCGGAATATGGAAATTCATAACTGTCGGTAATCTCAGTGGCTAATTGACCGAGACCTGTGCCAAGCACTATGCAAGTGGTGGGACTACTTTGCATCCTTTCCTTTATCCAGGATGCTGTTTGTTGGATTTTTTCGTACATGGTATTTCAATTTAAAGTTTTCAAAAAATGGTTATTTTGATGGATTGTATTGCATGGTGGCATGCCCAACTATTTGGTTGAATTCTTTTTCTCCTTCTTCAAGAAACTTCACCTTGATGGGCTGTACGTAGAGGTTCATGCGAACGTCGTCGCTAAGAAGTCCTTCTGATTTCAGTCTGGCTGCATCTTTCTCCGTGGTGACGATGATCCTTGGCAATGGCAACGAGTCAAAAGCCTTGTTGATGTCTGTGATGTCTTTCTCTGAAAAGGAATGGTGGTCGCCGTATGACAGATGCGTGACATGAGGTGTGTGGCGTCTCACTTCCTTTATCAGAAGGACAGGGTTGGCAATGCCTGTTACGAGCAGCACGTGCTCATCGGGTTTGATGTCGTGATGGGAATCACTGCCTGTCTTGAATACAACTTGCAAATGGTCGTATGCCATCGTTGAAAAGAACAGGCGCTGACTTTCATCAAGTGGGAGTGCTTCTTTTATGTCTTGCCGTTCTCTGGATGTAGCATGCCCAGGGCATTTTGTCACCACCACCACGTCGGCACGCCTTATGTTGCGCATGGGCTCCCGTAGTCTTCCTACAGGCATCAGGCGGTCGCCTTTCGCACGGTCGTATTCTACAAGTGCTATGTTCAATTTTGGCTTTACATAGCGATGTTGGAAAGCATCATCGAGCACTATGACTTCGGGTGTGCTGTTGGCGTCGCCGGATGTGAGTTGGTCTATGCCGTGGCAGCGGTCTTCATCCACTGCCACGGTGATGTCGGGAAACTTGTCTTTTATTTGCTTGGGTTCGTCGCCTATGTCGATGGCCGTGCTGGTCTCCGAAGCTTTGACGAATCCTTTAGTGTGCCGTTTGTAGCCTCTGCTAAGCACAGCCACATGATGACTGCATCCCAACAACCTCACAATGTGCTCCACATGGGGTGTCTTGCCTGTTCCGCCAACGGCCAGATTGCCTACAGCAATCACTGGAATGTCGAAACTGCGACTCTTGAGCATGCCACAGTCGAAAAGGCTATTTCTAATGGCAACACCCATCCCATATAGCCAGCTCAAAGGTGTGAGGATGCGATGCAGTGTCATGTGTCAATTCACGTTCATCAGAAATGGTATGCGTGCTTGAATGGCATTATGCCTGTTGATGTTGCGAAGCAGTTTCATGGGTTCGTAATACTCGCCCAGGCTGGCTTTCATGGCTTCATCAAGATAGCTTCCGGTCTTCTGCTCCGTGCTCGACATCAGTTGGTCGAACATGTCGGGCATGGCAGGGTAGGGCGAGGTGTAATATTCGTCGAGCTTGGCAAGCTTTGCAGCTTTGGCCACAGCATTCTCCAGACCACCAAGCTCGTCTACAAGATGATGCTTTAAGGCGTCCTGCCCGAGCCACACATGGCCTTGGGCTATGTTTTCCACTGCCTCGATGCTAAGTTTGCGCCCATCAGCCACACGTTTGCGGAAGAGTTTGTAACCACGCTCAATATAGGTGTCGAGGTATCTCATCTCTTCTTCGTTGAATGGTCTCGAAGTGGTGCCAAACGAACTGTTCTTGTTGGTTTTCACTTCATCGAATTTCACTCCCAGCTTGTCTTTCAGCAGGCCGCTGAAGTCGGGGAACATGCCGAAGATGCCGATGCTTCCTGTCAGTGTGGTAGGCTCGGCAACAATCCAGTTGCTGTTGCAACTGATGTAGTAACCTCCTGAGGCAGCCATGCCGCCCATGGAAACTACAATCGGCTTTTTCTTCTTGAGCATCTCTATCTGGTGCCATATCTGCTCTGAAGCATAGGCGCTGCCACCACCACTGTTGATGCGCAAAACCACTGCCTTCACATTGTCGTCGTCAGCAAGGCTTGCAAGGTCCTTGCACACCACTTGTGCATCTATTACTGCTTCTTGGTTGATGGGGTTTTGTGCGTTCCCGTCTACAATGTCGCCTACAGCATAGTATACGGCTATTTCCTCTCCGTCTTTTTTAATGTCCCTGACATTGCCCATGTCGGAAAGCGTCAGCTGATTGATGTTGTCGTCATTGTCGATTTTGAGCTGTTTCTTCACGATGTCCTTCACTTCGTCTGTGTAGAGGACGCCGTCTATCATCTTTTTCTCGATAAGAGCCTTGCTGCCGCTGAACATTACCATGTTGTCTGCATAAGCATTGAGCGAGTCTATGGAAATCTTGCGACTGTTGGACACCTCTTTCAAAATGTTGTCCCAAATGCCATTGATGTATGCCGTCACTTGCTCACGGTTGGCATCGCTCATCTTGTCTGCGGTGAACATTTCAGGAGCACTCTTGTATGCGCCCACCTTGGAAAGTTGCATCTTCACACCAAATTTGCTCATGGCATCTTTCAGGAATATTGGGTTGGAGGATATTCCGTGCCAGTCCAACGTCCCTTCTGGATTCATGTATACCTTGTCGGCAACGGAAGCAAGGTAGTAGGAGCCTTGGGTGTAACTGTCGCCATATGCAATAATCCATTTGCCACTTTTCTTGAAGTCGGATAGAGCACGGCGGATGGCTTGCAGTGAGGCATATGAGTCGGATGAAAACATGCCGGACTCTATGTAAATACCTTTTATCTCCTCGTTCTCTTTTGCCTTGTTGATGGCTGAAAGTACTTCGTCCAGGCCGATGGAATTGCTGTTGTTGCCCATGAACATCGACATGATGTTGTCTTGAGAACGCTCTTCCAATTGCCCCGAGAGATTAAGCACCATGACGCTGTTGTCGTCAATTGACTTTACGCTGCTACTTGATGCCACCATGCCTACCAAGCACATCACGCCCAAAATGCCCATGATGATGCCAAAGAGAAGAAGGCCCACGATTGTGGCAAAAACCATTTTGAAAAATTCTTTCATTGTCTGCTTTTTTGTTTCACATTGCAAATTTAGATAAAAATTGGGGATTTATAAGCCAGTCGAGATAAAAATGTGA
>CAMJLI010000037.1 GCA_946406585.1 uncultured Prevotellaceae bacterium
AAGGCATAGTGGCGTTCAATGACTATCTGGCTCACGACAACAGGGTGGAAAAGGTAATCCTGCCCATGCGCGACGGACTGACTCTCATCAAAAAGAAAAACTGAAAAAGAACAATTGCTCTCGATTTTTCGTAACTTTGGCAAATAACCTAAGTTACTCCATCTCGGCATAAAAAATGAACAAGTTCATTTTGTTCTGCTCTCGATTTTTCGTAACTTTGCCGCTCAAAACAAATAGATACAAATGCAAGAAACAAGACAAAACCGTATAGCCAGACTGCTGCAGAAGGAACTGAGCCTCATCTTCCAATCGCAAACACGCATGATGCATGGGGTGATGGTGAGCGTGACGAAATGCCGCATATCACCCGACTTGAGCATCTGCACAGCCTATCTGAGCATCTTCCCCTCGGACAAGGGAGAGGAAATAATAAAGAATGTGAACGCAAACGTGAAAACCATAAGGTACGAACTGGGTACACGTGTGCGCAACCAGTTGAGAATCATTCCCGAACTGCGTTTCTTCATCGATGACTCACTCGACTACATAGAGCACATCGACGAACTGCTGAAGAAATAGACACATAGCACACGGGGCATGAACTTTCCATTCTATATTGCACGCAGATACCTCTTCTCCAAGAAGAGCACCCACGCCATCAACCTCATCAGCGCCATCTCGGTGCTTGGCGTGGCAGTGGCCACCATGGCATTGGTGGTGACACTAAGCGTGTTCAATGGCTTTCATGACCTTGTGGCCACCTTCTTCACCACGTTCGACCCGCAGATAAAGGTGTTGCCGGCAAAAGGGAAGACGGCGCCTGCCGACGACCCCGCCCTCGACAAAATCAAGCAACTGCCTCAAATAGATGTTGCCACCGAATGTGTGGAGGACCAGGCTCTCGCCATCTATGGCGACCGGCAAGCCATGGTGATGGTGAAAGGCGTGGACACCAACTTCAGCCAGCTCACCCATTTCAGCGAGATACTCTATCCCGACCAGGGAAAAGACATAGACCTGCATGCAGGGAACCTGGACTTTGCCATACCCGGAATCCGCCTGGCACAGATGCTTGGCATGGGAGCAGCCTGGCAGGGTTTTCTGCATATCTATGCGCCGGAACGTGAAGGACAGCTCGACATGACCAACCCCGAGGCTGCCTTTGTGGAAGACTCGTTGCTGTCGGCCGGCAATGTGTTCAGCGTAAACCAGGCAAGATACGACCGCAACTACATCGTCACGTCGCTGTCGTTTGCCCGCAACCTCTTCGGCCAGCAAGGCATGGTGTCGTCGCTCGAATTGCGCCTGAAGCCCGGCTCAAACTTCGACGGGGTGAAAAAGGAAATAAAGGAAATAGCAGGAGAGAAGTTCCAGGTGCTCGACCGCTACGAACAACAGGCCGACACATACAAGATAATGAGCATAGAGAAATTCATGGCCTACGTGTTTCTCACATTCATCCTTGTCGTGGCTTGTTTCAACATCATCGGCTCGCTCTCAATGCTCATCATCGACAAGAAGGACGATGTGGCAACATTGCGCAACCTTGGAGCCTCCAACAAGCAGATATCAAGAATATTCCTTTTCGAAGGCAGGATGATAGCCGCCGCCGGAGCGGTGCTAGGCATCATCCTCGGACTATTCCTGTGCTGGTTGCAGAAAACATTCGGTCTCGTGGGATTGGGCAACAGCAGCGGTTCGTTCATCATCGACGCCTATCCCGTGAGCGTGCATTTCCTGGACATATTGCTGACTTTCGTCACCGTGATTGCTGTGGGATGGCTCGCCGTATGGTATCCTGTGAACTATCTGAGCAAGAGACTGCTCGAATAAGAAAGCGCCATCATCCCAACTCCACGTGCTCGGCCTTGATATCCTCCTGGAGGAATGAAAAGGCATTCTCTGAGAACTTGCCGGCATTCTCGGTGGTGAGGTAACGCACACTCCCTCCACGCCTGCACTTTGCCTTCATGTCTGGATGACGCTCAAGATAATCCTCAAGACTTTTTGCCACATATTCACCCTGCTTGATGATTGTCACACCCTCGCGCTTGTATTGCATGATTTTGGACATCAATATGGGATAGTGCGTGCATCCCAATATGATGGCGTCAATGTCAGGGTCTGCCGCCATCAACTGCTCCAAACGCTTTTTCACGAAATAGTCGGCACCGGGACCATGTGCCTCGTTGTTCTCCACAAGGGGCACCCACATGGGACACGCCATGCCCGTCACCACGATGTCTGGATGACGCTTGACAATTTCCATGTTGTAGCTCATGCTTTTCACGGTGCCTTCGGTGGCCAATATTCCCACATGCCTGCTTTTTGTAATCTCACCCACCACTTCTGCCGTGGGTATGATGATGCCCAACACACGGCGGGCGGGGTCGATATGTGGCAGGTCGTTTTGCTGTATGCTGCGCAACGCCTTTGCCGATGCGGTATTGCAGCCCAAGACTACCAAGTGGCAGCCCAGTTCAAACAACTTGACAACGGCCTGACGGGTATACTCATAAATGACCTCGAACGAACGCGGGCCATAAGGAGCGCGGGCGTTGTCACCCAGATAGACATAGTCGTACTGCGGCATCTGATGTCTTATGGCATCAAGGATGGTCAGGCCTCCATAGCCGGAGTCAAAGACACCTATAGGCCCGGGGCTGGCAGGCAGTGGAACATTGTGCAGCAAGTTCATCTCACGGCCTCCCTCACCAGTTGGGTGACATCCTCACCCATGTCGGGATGAATGAAGGGACAAGCGTCGCCATCGGTGTTGATGATGAAAGCATAGCCGCGCTCAAGACCTATTTCCTCAAGCACCTTGTTCAGTTTCTCCTTCAACGGGAGGTATGCTTCCTCCTCAGCCTTTTTCAACAATTTCTGCGACTCAGCCTTGAAAGCCACGTTCTTCTTGAGCAGGTCCTGCAGTTCGGTTTGGCGTTTCTGCAATATGGTGGGTGCGAAATCCCTCTGGCCATCGAGAAACTCCTCATACTTGCGGTTGAACTCGTCTTCCACACGTTTCAGTTCGGCATCATACTTTGACCTCAGGTCGTTGATGTTCTCCTGCATCAATGCAAATTCAGGCATCGACTTGATTGCCTCGTCATAACTGAGGTATCCAAATTTCACTTGGGCCATGGTCACCAATGGGAAGACAGCAACCAAAAACAATACAGACAGTATTCTATTCATAGCATGTAATATAAACAACTCCGAGGCTTCAGAGCACTCTATGATGGAGTTCTCGGCAACCTCGGAGCGTGTTGTGGTTATGGATTGTTATTTCATCTTAGCAATCTGAGCCTTCACTTCTGCAGTGAGGTCCTTGCTGATGGAGTCGTTGATATAGAGCACACTGCCACTACTTGTGTCCATCACATAAACATATCCCCCACTCTTGGCGACAGTCTGGATGGCCTCACGAACCTTGTTGAGTATAGGCTGCATCTTCTCCTGCTGAGCCTTTTGGAAATCCTGCTGGCTCTGCTGTGCCTGCTGCTGTATGCGGTTTGCCATATCCTGAAGAGCTTTCTCTGTCTCCTCCTGCTGAGTGGCATTCATTGAGCTCTTTTTCTTGTCATAGTCCTCAACCTGGCGTTGGAACTCTGCCTGAGAGGTTTGCAGTTCGTTATCATATTGCTTGCCGATGGCTTCCACCTCACCCTTTGCACGGCTGTAATCAGGCAGCGACTCAATGATGGATTGTGTATCAACATGCCCAAATTTCTGTGCGAAGGTAGCCAGAGGAGCCAGCAACATCAACATTAAGAATAGTTTTTTCATTTCAGTTTCGATTAATAAATTATAATTTTCTGTTTTACTTCCTTGTTAGAGGTGTGCAAAATTAGCGAAAGCCATCAGCATGACAAAACATTTTCAGTTTTTTTACCACGAAAGGCGTGGTTTTCACGTATTTTTGGCTTTTTCGCCGCCAATGCCCACAAACTCCGATATGATACTATTTGGAATAGCCCAATTTCTCGAGCACTTCATTGCTTATGTCAATCTTTGGCGAGCCGAAGATTATGCCGCTGTCGGCGGCACGGTCGAGTATCAATGAATAGCCGCGCAGTTCGGAAATATCCTTCACTGCAGTGTATATCTCCTCCTGGATGGGTCCCATGAGGCTCTCGCGCTTTTTGAAAAGCTCACCCTCCGGTCCGAAATACTTGCGCTTTAGTTCGCTGGCTTCCTTCTCCTTTGACATGATGTCCTCCTGGCGCTGCTTCTTCTGTTCTTGCGAGAGGAACACCACCTCGTTTTGGAAATTCTTGTACATGGTTGCAGCCTCGGTGTTAAGCGCCTCCACCTCAGCCTGCCATTTCTTCGACACCTGGTTGAGTTGTTCGTTGGCACGCTCGTAGGCGGGGATATTCTTGAGGATATAGTCCATGTCTATCAACGCAAATTTTTGTGCGCTTGCCGTCAGGGCCATCAAGGCCATCAGGCTCATGATCATCATCTTTTTCATATAATTGCTTTTATGAGATTTGGTTTGGTTGCTTGTACTTGTGCCTTCATCAGAATTCCTGACCCAAGATGAAGTGGAACTGCGAGCCGCCCTTCTTGCCCCATACTTTGTCGAAGCCATAAGCCCAGTCGATACCCATCAAGCCCACCATAGGCAGGAAGATGCGCACACCGGCACCTGCAGAACGCTTGATTTCGAAAGGATTGAAATTCTTCACATCCGTCCAGGCATTACCTGCCTCGAGGAATGTCAGTCCATAGATGGTGGTGTTGCCCAGCAAGAACGGGTATCGCAATTCAAGCGACAGGCGGTCGTATGCATATCCGGCGGCACCGTTTGGTGTCAGCGAGCCGTTGTCGTAACCACGCAGTCCGATGGTCTCCTCGGCATATCCGTAGGAATATCCGCTCATGCCGTCACCACCCACGAAGAAGGTCTCGAAAGGCGACTTCTTGTACTTGTTGTAGGACCCCAGCAAGCCCAATTCCACACGTGTCATGAGCACCAGGCACTTGGCGCCGCTTGTGAGCGAGGTGAACGTGCGCGACTTGAACTTCCACTTATGATACTCCACCCAGCGGTATTTCTCCTGTTGCTCCTGAGTGTAAGTGGCAGAGCGGTAGTCGGTGGCCAGATGCTCGAAGTCCTTGTTTTCCCATTTCGACCATGGTGGCGTGAGCGACACCGACACGGAGAATTCAGAGCCTTTCCTTGGGAACAGCTGGTTGTCTGTCGAGATACGGTTGAGCGACACATTGAAGTTGAGGTTGTTGCAATTACCCGTGGTGACGAGGAAGTAGCTCCAGTTCTTGAGCATGTATCGGGTGTATCCCACCGACATCGACAGAGTGAAGTAGTCATCCGGCCAGCGCAGGCGCTTTCCCCATCCCAGTGATGCTCCGATGAGCTTCACATACTTGTCGGGGTCGTAGTAATTCTCGTAGTTGTTGTAATAGCTGCTGCCATAGCCGCCATACAGGTAATTGTAGTAACTGTATCTATAGGCAGAATTGTAATAAGCACTCGACACGTCAGTCTGCTTGGAGTAGAACAGACCCACATTGAACTGTATTGGTCTCTTTCCTCCAAACCATTCTGTGGAATAAGATACGTTTCCTGAATTGTAATACCTGCCGTTCGACTGCCATCCCAGCGAGAGCACCTCACCGTCGCCGATGGGCAAAATGCCACGATGCTCGCGATTCTTCCTGAACAAGTTGCGCATGGAGAAGTTGTTGAGCTTCAGGCCCACACGGCCGATGATGCCCGTCTGTCCCCATCCTATGGAGAATTCTATCTGGTCGTTGGACTTCTGCTCCAACTGCCAGTTGATGTCCACCGAGCCATCCTCATAGTTTGGCTGCACATCCGGGTTCACCTTTTCCGGGTCGAAATGCCCCATGGACATGAGTTCGCGTGCCGAACGCTGAAGAGCATCCTTGGAGAACAAGTCTCCCGGCTTCGTGCGCAGTTCGCGTCGCACCACATTTTCATACAGGCGGTCGTTTCCATTGATGCGCACACGGTTGATGTGAGCCTGGCTGCCCTCGTTGATGCGCATCTCCAGGTCTATGGAGTCGCCCACGATGTTTATTTCCGTGGGTTGGAGGTTATAGAAGAGGTAGCCATTGTTCCAGTAATTGTTTCCCACGGCATCGTCGTCCTCCGACAGTCGCTTGTTGAGCAATTTCTGGTTGTACACGTCACCCTTGTTCATGCCCAGCACCCTGCTGAGATAGTCTGTTGAGTAAACGGTGTTACCCACCCATGTGATGTTGCGGATATAATACTTTTGTCCTTCGTCCACCTTCACGTAGACGTTGACATGCTTGTCGTCGTAGTTCCACACGCTATCCTCGAGGATTATGGCATCACGATAGCCATGCTCGTTGTATTTCTCTATGAGTTTCAACTTGTCTTCCTTCCATCTCTCGGGAGTGAACTTCTTAGATTTCAAGAAAGAAGAGAGTTTTCCCGCTTCATGCGTCTTTGAGAAGGCACCCTTTCGGAAAAGTCCGCCCTTGATTTGCGAAGTGGAAAGTTTGCCCACTCCATCAAGTATTATCTCATGCACCTTCATCTTCTCCTTCTTGTCCACTTCAAAGTCAAGGATCACCATGTTCTTGTTCGACACGTCATCACGCTGTCGTATGGTGATTTCTGCATTCTTGTAGCCCTTGTCGTCGAAGTATTTCTTTGCGAGGATCTTTGCCCTGTCGAGAATGTTTGGCGTCAGCTGTCCGCCAACGATTATTCCGAGTTTCGCCTCCATGTCCTCCCTCTCCGTCTTCTTCAGTCCGATGTAGTTGATGGTGGAAACACGTGGTCTAATGCTAAGAGTGATGTTAAGATAGATTTTTTCTCCCACGATGGAGTCGGCGGAGATGGACACGTCTGAGAACAAGCCATGTCTCCAATATCTTTTCACGGCATCGGTAATCTCTGAACCAGGCACGGTGATTGACTGCCCCACAGTCAGTCCTGAAATGCCCATGAGCATGAAGTCTTCATATTCTTCAACCCCCGACACAGCGATGCCTCCCAGCGTGAAAGTGCGAGGGTTGCCGGCATAGGAAATGTCCGGGTTGACGATTTTTTCCTGAGCCAATGAGGTCATGGTGCCCATAGCCATCATGACCCACACGAGGAAAATTCCTGGATATCTCATCATCAATGTATTGATTTACAAATTATTGTCCTCGACCTGTGCTTCGGTCTTTCCAAAACGTCTTTGACGGCTTTGGTATTGTCGGATGGCCTCGTGCAAGTCCTCCTCCATGAAGTCTGGCCAATAAGTGTCGCAGAAATAAAGTTCGGAATAAGCTATTTGCCAAAGCAGGTAATTTGACACCCTCACTTCTGCTCCTGTGCGGATGAGCAGTTCCGGGTCGGGCATGAAATTGGTAACCATGTGCTTCGACATCAGCTCCTCGTCGATGTCCTCTATGTTCAGTTTCCCTGCCTTCACGTCCTCTGCGATCTCGCGTGTTGCCTTGGTGATTTCCCATCTCGACGAATAACTCAGGGCGACAATCATCTGCATCGTGGTGTTGCCTGCAGTATGGTCCATCGTCTCCTGCAACTTGTCCTGCACGTCCTTTGGCAGGCGCTCTATCTCACCTATCACCCTGAAGCGCACGTTGTTCTTCATGAAAATCTCGTCTTCCAGTGAGGAGAGCACGAGGCTCATGAGAGAAGCTATCTCGTCGATTGGGCGGTTCCAGTTCTCGGTGGAGAAAGTATAAAGAGTGAGATACTTCACACCCAATCGTGTGCATTCCGACGTGATGCGCCTGACGGCATCCACACCAGCCTGATGTCCGAAACTGCGGGGCTTTCCCTGTTCCAATGCCCAGCGTCCGTTGCCGTCCATGATGATGGCAATGTGCTTGGGTATGCGTTTTAAGTCCAAATTATTCATCCTCGTTATGACATGTTCTACATTTGGCCATGAAGCTGTAGGTGAGAGTCACCTGCAAGGCCGAATAGCAGTCGGTGTTTTTGAAGGCACCGCTGCTTTTTATGCTATAAGGGTCTGGCGAACCATCAAGTTTGTCGCTCAGCGAGAAGTGTACCAGCCACTCCACACCAAGGTTCATCCGGTCTGCCAACTTGTATTTCACTCCAACACCCACAGGCAGGTTGGCTGTGAACACACTTTTGTCTGCCTTGACAAAAGTTAGTCCCAGGCCTCCTGTCACAAAGGGGGTGAGCCGCTTCGCACCGCGATAGTCGCGCCCTGTGCCGTACGGCCAGAAATTATATTCATACATGGCGGCAAAATCCGCCATGGGATTGCTGAACTCGTATGGAGCCTCCTTTGTGCCGGGATAGTATGTCTCCTCATTCTTCGACGAACCTTTCAGCTTGCCGTAGGACAAGCTGAACCGGAAGCCATGATATGGGTTTATCATACGTCTCAGCAAAGCCGACGCCATGGGTTGCTGGCCCTTTAGTGGATTGCTGTTGTAGTCGCCTTCATAGCTCACCAGCCCCAGGCCTCCACCCACCTCCATGAGATACTCCACATCGCCCTGTGCACGTGATGCTGCAGGCATGACGATGGCAAGTATGAGCAGGCAGATGGACTTCCTCATAGCTTCTTGTATTGAGTATCCTACTCCGTGATGGCGTATTTGTATTCGCTTCCCAGTCCGCTGCCCAAACGGCTGCGCCAGACTTGTCCGCTGCCGCCACACACCACCCAGAGATATTTGTCTTTATCAACAACCATGGTGAAAGCATCAGAACTTTCGAAACCTGTAGGTATGTAGCAGTTGCTGTCGCCCCAATAGATGCCGCCATCGGTACTGAGATAGAAATCGTCGAACCGCTCTGTCTTGCAAGCTCCCAGGGGCGACGAGCCTAAAGCCACGATACCGCCATCGTAGGCGACGGAGGTGAGCGATGCCAGCCTGGGCAGTGCCAGTGGCAGGAGGTCAAACGGATTCACATGCATCCACGAATGGTTGTACGATGTCTCGGAATTGTCCTCCACCTTGCTCCATATCTGTGCCTGGTTGTCGCCGGGGTAAGCGCTGACGTCCCTGTTGCCTATCAGCACCACATTTTCGATGGAGCGGTTCATCTCGGATGGGATGCAAGTATAAGAGATGTCCCTTGTGGGAAGCATCGACTTGTCTTCGTCGAGCTGCTCATTGTTCCATGTGCGGCCTTCGTCAACCGTGGAAATGAGGTTCATGCCTTCGTCGAGGGCATACAACTTCCTGCTGCTGGCAGCTACGAGCTGGCTCAGTTCTGCCATGCCCGTCTGCTCCCATTCCACGCCATTGCTGGAGCGCAGGATGGCGCCGGCGTTGTAAAGGTAGATGTAGTCACCTTTCACCACCACATTCTGGTAAGCATTGGCAGGTATGGGGTAGTTGATGTTCCACTGCAACAATTCCCAATTCACCCCATCGTTGATGCCTGTCGAAAAGATGGCTCCTGTATTCCCGTAAGAGGCAAACAGGTATATTTTGTCGGCCAAGGCAACGGCCTTCATGCCAGTGGCGCTTTCAAAATCCTGCTTTCTGGCCAGCATCTTCCATGTCGTGTAGTCCTTGCTGCTCTTCTTCACATTTACAGTAACGGTATAATCCACGCGGTTGCTGCCATCAAGAGAAAACACTCTTACCACCCTTGGCACAGAGAAGTCGATGGAATCGCTTGAGAAGAAGTATCTCAATGTATCGCTTTTGATATCCTTGAAGACCACATTCCCTGAATTCTTGCTTGTGATGGAGCATATCATATGTGCCACATCCGTCCCATAGGGCAAGGAGTCAGGGTTGTAGATGGTCCTGTTTATCTGGTCAATGTAGAACTTGTAATCGCTCGCCTTGTAAACAGACTTGGTTATGCTGTCGGCTCCGGTGGAGCTTGTCAGGGTTGTATAAAGATTGGCATTGCCAAGCGAGAAGGCTATGATGGCAGCATCGCTGGGGTATGTCGTTTCGTCTTCATCATCACCAAGGCATGAAGTGAGCACAAACAGTGCCGACAACATGACAGCAAAAGGTAAGAAGATTCTTTTCATTACTTTTTTCTTTATTCTTGCCAACAATCCCCCTCCACATGCATTGCAGAATGCCACATCCGCATGGGGAAAAGGAGTTGAAATTGCTTTTTGTGTGCAAATTTACTCTAAATTCCTCAAATAAAACGTGATTTCCACACATTATTATGTAAATTATGGATTAATTGCCTATTTTTAAGGTCTGTTTAGATTTATTATTGGTGTTGTTCACCATGCATTTCAACACGAAATGCATAATTATGGCAACAAAAATCATGATAACAAAAAAAGAGGACGAGAGCAGGAATATGAAAACAAAAAAGAGGACGACATGAATCACTCATACCGGCCTCCTGAAAACAAATTCAACGAATGTTGGTCTTTTTCAATGCTATGACGCTCAAAATGGTCGAAACCACTACCGTCAGAACCAACATAATCGTTGTAAAATCTAATAACATAATCTTTACCTTAAATCTATCAAACTACTAACCTAATGAAAAAAAGTATTCTCACGAACACGATGCAAAATTAGTCATTAGTTGGTGTACATGCAAATGATTTCATCTTTTTTTCAGCTTTTTCGGCCTTTTTTTGATTTGTGTCAACAGCAGCTTTTTAAGGATTTATTATCAGAGTACTCAGAATTATCGGAGTACTCGGAGTATTCAGAGTACTCGGAGTACTCGGAGTATTCAGAGTACTCCGATTACTCCGATAATTAAAATGGCGGCTCGGCAAATGCCGAGCCGCCAGCCATTATTTCAGGATATCATTCTTTCAGGATAATATTTTAGAGTTTTGGACCGGCAGCCACAAGAGCCTTGCCAGCTTCGTTGCCCTCATACTTCACGAAATTCTTGATGAAGCGTGAAGCAAGATCCTTTGCCTTCTCTTCCCAGATGCTGGCATCTGCATAGGTGTCGCGTGGGTCGAGGATGTTGGGGTCTACGCCAGGAAGAGCTGTTGGCACCTCGAAATCGAAGAAAGGAATCTTCTTGGTGGGAGCAGTGTTGATGCTTCCGTCGAGGATGGCGTCGATGATGCCACGTGTGTCCTTGATGGAGATGCGCTTTCCTGTGCCATTCCAGCCAGTATTCACGAGATAAGCCTTTGCGCCATTTGCTTCCATCTTCTTCACGAGCTCCTCAGCATACTTTGTAGGATGCAGCTCGAGGAATGCCTGTCCGAAGCAAGCCGAGAAGGTAGGAGTAGGCTCAGTGATGCCACGCTCTGTACCAGCCAGTTTTGCTGTAAATCCAGAGAGGAAGTAGTATTTTGTCTGCTCTGGAGTGAGGATGCTCACTGGAGGCAGCACGCCGAAAGCGTCGGCTGAGAGGAAGATCACCTGCTTTGCTGCTGGGCCTGCGCTGATGGGATACACGTTCTTCACGATCTTCTCGATATGCTCGATAGGATAGCTCACGCGTGTGTTCTCTGTGACGCTCTTGTCAGCGAAGTCGATCTTGCCGTTCTCGTCAACTGTTACATTCTCGAGGAGAGCATTGCGGCGGATGGCATTGTAGATGTCAGGCTCGCTTTCCTTGTCGAGGTTGATGACCTTAGCATAGCAGCCACCCTCAAAGTTGAACACGCCATTGTCGTCCCATCCGTGCTCGTCGTCGCCGATGAGCAGACGTTTCGGGTCTGTTGACAGAGTGGTCTTTCCAGTGCCGGAGAGTCCGAAGAATATTGCAGTGTTCTCGCCCTTCATGTCGGTATTGGCAGAGCAGTGCATAGCTGCGATGCCCTTCAGGGGAAGGTAGTAGTTCATCATTGAGAACATGCCCTTCTTCATCTCGCCGCCATACCATGTGTTGAGGATCACCTGCTCGCGGCTTGTAACATTGAACACCACGGCAGTCTCAGAATTGAGTCCCAGTTCCTTGTAGTTCTCAACCTTTGCCTTGGAAGCATTGAATACCACGAAGTCGGGCTCTTGCTCCAGTTCTTCATCGTTGATGGGACGGATGAACATATTTGTCACGAAGTGTGCCTGCCATGCCACCTCCATGATGAAGCGCACCTTCATGCGGGTGTCCTTGTTGGCTCCGCAGAAGCCATCAACGACGTAGAGTTTCTTGTTTGAAAGTTCAGCCTTGGCAAGGTCTTTCACGGCAGCCCAAGTCTCTTCGCTTGCTGGATGGTTGTCGTTCTTGTATTCATCAGAAGTCCACCACACGGTGTCCTTGGATGTCTCGTCCATGACAATGAACTTGTCCTTAGGTGAGCGACCTGTGTAAACGCCAGTCATCACGTTGACAGCACCCAGTTCAGTGAGTTGGCCTTTGTCAAAGCCAGTGAGATCGGGTTTCATTTCTTCCTCAAACATTTCCTCGTAGGAAGGATTGTAAACAACTTCGGTAGTACCGACAATGCCGTACTTCTCTGCTAAAATTGCCTTATCAAACTTTGCCATTATACGTTTAATTTTAAAATGAATGTTTTTATTATTTCATCTCCCTACTTGAAAATTGTCTTTTCCTCAACTTTTCGTATGGAGACGGATGGACAATCTTTTTATCCTTTTTTTCGGCTGCAAAAGTAACAAAAAAGCACGTATTGACAAAGTTATCGCACACAAAAAATGGTGTGTGCAATTCTTTTTAAGTTAAAGTTTTGTATATTTTTAACCCTTTGGCACTTAATTGTCATATAGGGTTGTCAAAAAGACGTGTCGAAAGTGGCATGCCATTGTATCAGAGAGGCGTGAATCAAAAAAAACACCTCCCTCATGGTTCACTTCTTTTCTTCTTGAAGCATACCCGTCCCATTGCAGGCGGGACGATGCATGGCAGCAAAGTTATACATTATTTTGCATTGTTTCCCTACTGCAGACAAATTTTTGAAAACGTTCTTGACATTGGTCTTGAGACAAGAAGCCCCACGTGGCTGCATCCATCCACGTGGGGTTCTAAAAAATAACTCATTTGCCAACATTATCGAGCTGAAGGTCAAACAAATGACGTGGTTGTCACTTCACCTCCCAAATGTCGTTGGTTTCAAGAAGTTCCATGAAGTTGTGGTACTTCTTCTTTGCCGACACCTCTTCGATTTGTGCTGCCACGGAAGCCTCGTAGGTGGGGGCCACCACATCGCGGATGACACCAAGAGCCACAGGATAGCCATGCTCGTTGTCCATCATGGCCAGTTTCAGTTGCAGGGTGTTGTCCTCGCAGTGTGCGTCATGCACTAGCACGTCGTCGATGGTCACACCATCCTTGCCGATCTCCACCACCTTGAGGCCGAATCCCTCTTGCACAAGGCCATACTCGTTGTTTTCTCCAAAGACGAGTTTCTCTCCGTGCTTCACATAGATGGCATTCTTCTTCCTGCCCTCCTTGTTGTAGATGGGGTCGTAGGCGCCATTGTTGAAGATGACGCAGTTTT
>CAMJLI010000038.1 GCA_946406585.1 uncultured Prevotellaceae bacterium
AAATTCCCTGGGAAACCATGGACATGGACTTCATGAACCTGAACCAGAGTGCTCACGGCGACATCGAGTTCGGACACATCTGCACCCGCATGCGCGTACCTCGCAAAGTGGTCTGCGGCTATTGGAAGAACGAGGAGACACAGAAGCAGATTGCCATCTGGGCACGTGTGGCTGCCGGTGTGGCTGATGCCAAGAACGTACGCTGCCTCATGTTTGGCATGAACATGAACAATGTGGCCGTCACCGATGGCGACCGCGTGGAATTTGAGCAGCGTCTGGGCTACCACGTAGACTACTACCCCGTAAGCTCGCTGATGGATTACTTCAAGAAGGTGACCGACGCAGAGGCCGACGCCCTTGTGGAAGAGTACAAGAAAGAATACACCATCAAGATTGACGAGAGCGGCGAAGAGGTTTACTGGCAGAAGGTGAAGAACGCCGCCAAGGCAGAAATCGCCCTCCGCAGAGTTCTGAAGGACGAAGGCGCCACCGCTTTCACCACCAACTTCGACGACCTCGGCGACGCAGACATCGACGACCCCAACTTCGTCGGCTTCGACCAAATCCCTGGTCTCGCTTCACAGCGCCTGATGGCAGAAGGTTTCGGCTTCGGCGCAGAGGGTGACTGGAAGACAGCATGCCTCTATCGCACACTTTGGGTCATCCAGCAGGGAATGCCTATCGGCTGCTCGTTCCTCGAGGACTACACCCTCAACTTTGCCGGCGACCGCAGTTCATGCCTCCAGAGCCACATGCTCGAGGTATGCCCGCTCATCGCTGTCGACAAACCCAAGCTTGAGGTTCACTTCCTCGGCATCGGCATCCGCAAGCAGCAGACAGCCAGATTGGTGTTCACCTCCAAGGTGGGCCGAGGCATCAAGGCTACCGTGGTTGACCTGGGCAACCGCTTCCGCCTCATCTCACAAGAGGTGGAGTGCATAGAGCCAAAACCAATGCCCAACCTGCCAGTGGCATCAGCACTCTGGGTGCCACAGCCCACATTCGAAATCGGCGCAGGAGCATGGATACTTGCAGGAGGAACACACCACAGTGCCTTCTCTTACGACATCACCGAAGAGTACTGGGAAGACTTTGCTGAGATGCTCGGCATCGAGTATGTCAAGATCAACAAGGACACCAAGACCAGCGAGTTCAAGCAGAACCTCCGCAACAACGAGGTGTACTTCATGCTCAACAAGGCTCTGAAATAAGCATCCTATCACCATTCACAATTCACATCAAGCCGCAGCAGCGGCTTCTTGTGAATTGTGAATTCACATTTTCCAACAACTCATTTCCCAACAACCACAACAATGACAGCAAGACAAACGATAGAGGCAGGCAAGGCCATCCTTGGCATCGAATTTGGCTCAACAAGAATCAAGGCAGTGCTTATCGACCAGGAAAACAAGCCAATAGCACAAGGCAGCCACGAGTGGGAGAACCAACTGGTGGATGGTCTTTGGACCTACAGCGTGGAAGCCATCTGGTATGGCCTGCAAGACTGCTACGCCGAACTCAGGAAAGACGTTCAAAAACAATACGATTGTGAGATTGAGACACTTGCCGCCATCGGCTTCAGTGCCATGATGCACGGCTACATGGCCTTCAACAAAGACGAGGAAATACTGGTGCCCTTCCGCACATGGCGCAACACCAACACCGGCAAGGCTGCAGCTGAACTCTCAAGCCTGTTCAACTACAACATACCGCTCCGCTGGAGCATCTCACACCTCTACCAATGCATTCTCGACAACGAGGAGCATGTCTCCGACATCAAATACCTCACCACCCTGGCAGGATACGTGCACTGGCAGGTGACAGGACAGTTTGTCCTTGGCGTGGGAGATGCCTCCGGCATGATTCCTGTCGACCCGAACACAAAGACCTACGATGCTGAGATGGTTCGCAAATTCGACGAGCTGACAGCTCCAAAAGGCTATTCATGGAAATTGCTCGACATCCTGCCAAAGTCGCTCAATGCAGGCGAGAGCGCAGGCTTCCTCACACCGGAAGGTGCCAAGCGCCTTGATGTGAGCGGACATCTGAAACCCGGCATCCCCGTATGTCCTCCAGAAGGCGACGCCGGCACCGGCATGGTGGCCACCAACGCCGTGAAGCAACGCACCGGCAATGTGTCGGCAGGCACTTCGTCGTTCTCGATGATAGTATTGGAGAAAGACCTGTCGAAGCCCTACGAGATGATAGACATGGTGACGACCCCCGACGGCAGTCTGGTGGCCATGGTGCACTGCAACAACTGCACCTCCGACCTGAACGCATGGGTCAACCTGTTCAAGGAATACCAGCAGCTGCTGGGCATCCCCGTAGACATGAACGAGATTTACGGCAAGCTATACAACAACGCCCTAAACGGCGACCCCGACTGCGGTGGACTGATATCCTACAACTACATTTCCGGCGAGCCTGTGACCGGTCTGGAAGAAGGCCGCCCGCTGTTTGTACGCTCAGCCAACGACAAGTTCAACCTCGCCAACTTCATGCGCACACACCTCTATGCCTCTGTGGGAGTGCTGAAAATCGGCAACGACATCCTCTTCAAGGAAGAGAACGTGAAAGTGGACCGCATCACCGGTCATGGTGGTCTGTTCAAGACCAAGGGCGTGGGACAACGCATCCTCGCTGCAGCCATCAACTCACCAATCTCCGTGATGGAGACCGCTGGCGAAGGCGGAGCATGGGGCATAGCACTCCTTGCCTCTTATCTTGTGAACAACACCAAGCAACAGTCGCTTGCCGACTTCCTCGACGAGGTGGTGTTTGCCGGTGACGCCGGAGTGGAGATTGCCCCGACTGCCGAAGACGTGGCAGGATTCGAGAAATACATCGAAAACTACAAGGCCGGTCTTGGCATAGAGCAAGCCGCTGTGAAATGCAAGAAATAACGTCATGAAAAGAATCGTTTCAGCATTTGTTGTTGCCTCTTTGTCGATGTCCATGATGGCTCAAGACGCCAGCATCACCATCAACGCGGACAAAGGCACGCAAAAAATACCGAAAGAAATCTACGGACAGTTTGCCGAGCATCTGGGCACCTGCATCTACGGTGGCTTGTGGGTGGGCGAAAACTCCCCCATCCCCAACACCCAGGGCTATCGCAACGACGTGTTGCATGCACTGCAGGAGCTCAAGGTGCCTGTGCTGCGCTGGCCTGGCGGCTGCTTCGCCGACGAGTATCACTGGATGGACGGCATAGGGCCGAAAGACAAGCGCCCGTCGATGAAGAACAACAACTGGGGCGGCACCATAGAGGACAACTCTTTCGGCACCCATGAATTCCTCAACCTCTGCGAGCTGTTGGGCTGCGAGCCATATATCAGCGGCAACGTAGGCAGCGGAACGGTGGAGGAGCTTGCCAAGTGGGTGGAGTACATGACATCTGAAGAAGGCACGCCGATGGCCAAGTTGCGCAAGGAGAACGGCAGGGCAAAGCCGTGGAAGGTGAAATTCCTCGGAGTGGGCAATGAAAGCTGGGGATGCGGTGGCAACATGCGCCCCGAATACTACAGCGACCTCTTCCGCCGCTATTCCGTGTATTGCCGCAACTACGATGGCAACAAGCTATACAAGATTGCCAGCGGTGCCAGCGACTACGACTATGAATGGACCAAGGTGCTGATGGAGAATGTAGGTCAGCGCATGGATGGTGTATCCCTGCACTACTACACCGTTTCTGGCTGGAACGGCTCGAAAGGGTCGGCCACCCAGTTCGACGACGAGCAGTATTACTGGACTCTTGGCAAATGCCTGGAGATAGAAGATGTCATCAAGAAGCATTGCGCCATCATGGACGAGAAGGACCCCAAGAAGCACATAGGCCTGCTTGTTGACGAATGGGGCACATGGTGGGATGAGGAGCCCGGCACCATCGGTGGCCACCTCTACCAGCAGAACGCCATGCGCGATGCCTTCGTGGCTGCATTGTCACTGAACGTTTTCCACAAGTACACTGACCGTGTGAAAATGGCAAACATCGCACAAGTGGTCAACGTGCTCCAGTCGATGATTCTCACCGACACCAAAGGCACAGGCCACATGGTGCTCACGCCAACCTATCACGTGTTCGAGATGTACAAGCCTTTCCAAGAAGCCACATTCCTCCCCATCGCTGTCAACAGCAACTACAAGCTTGTTCGCCATGAGATGAACAAGGAGATGGATGCCAAGGACAAAGACGGCTTCCGCGTGCTGCCATTGGTCAGCGCCTCTGCCGCCAAGACAGCAAAAGGCAGCATCGTGGTGTCGCTGACAAATGTAGACCTGACGAACGCACAGGAGGTGTCCGTGGACTTCAAGGGCTTCACCGGCAAGACCGTGAGCGGCCGCATACTTACAAGCGACAAGGTTTCCGACTACAACGACTTCGAACATCCCAACAGGGTGCAGCCGACAGCCTTCAACGGCGCCAAGCTGAAGAACGGGAAACTGACTGTAAAGATTCCCGCCAAGTCGATTGTGGTGCTGGAACTGCAATAAGACAAACAACGTAACAAATAAAAAACTTCAAAAAAACATCTGATTAAATCATGAACGACAACAAAACAATGAACTTGGCAGCGGACAACATCCGCATCTTGGCTGCCTCCATGGTAGAGAAGGCAAAATCGGGACACCCCGGTGGCGCAATGGGCGGTGCAGACTTCATCAACACCCTGTATAGCGAGTTTCTGGTTTACGACCCCGAGAATCCCGCATGGGAAGGCCGCGACCGCTTCTTCCTCGACCCAGGCCACATGGCTCCAATGCTCTACAGCCAGCTCGCTCTTATCGGCAAATATACCCTCGAAGACCTGAAGAACCTGCGTCAGTGGGGGTCGGTGACTCCCGGACACCCCGAGCGTGAAATCGAACGCGGCATCGAGAACACCTCCGGTCCTCTCGGCCAAGGCCACACCTTCGCCGTGGGTGCAGCCATCGCCGCCAAGTTCCTGAAGGCACGTCTGGGCAACGTGATGAACCAGACCATCTACGCCTACATCTCCGACGGTGGTGTGCAGGAGGAGATCTCACAGGGCGCAGGCCGCATCGCCGGCAACCTTGGTCTCGACAACCTCATCATGTTCTACGACGCCAACGACATCCAGCTCTCCACCAAGACCGAGGTGGTGACCTCTGAGGACACCGCCAAGAAGTATGAGGCATGGGGCTGGTTCGTGCAGAAAATCGACGGCAACGACGTTGACCAGATCCGCGAGGCCATCAAGAAAGCACAGGCCGAGACAGAGCGTCCATCGCTCATTATCGGACACTGCGTGATGGGCAAGGGCGCCCGCAAGGCCGACAATTCGTCATATGAGAGCAACTGTGCCACCCATGGCGCTCCTCTCGGTGGCGATGCCTACATCAACACAATGAAGAACCTGGGTGCCGACCCAGAGAATCCTTTCGTCATCTTCCCAGAGGTGCAGGAACTGTATGCAAAGCGTCGTGAGGAACTGAAGAAAATCGTGGCTGAGCGCTATGCAGAGAAAGCTGAGTGGGCAAAGGGTCATCCCGTACAGGCAAAGCAGCTGGAGGAATGGTTCAGCGGCAAGGCTCCTGTCATCGACTGGAGCAAGGTAGAGCAGAAAGCCGGTGCTGCCACCCGTGGTGCAAGTGCCACCGTACTCTCCGTACTGGCAGAACAAGTGCCCAACATGATTTGCGCTTCTGCCGACTTGTCCAACTCCGACAAGACCGACGGCTTCCTGAAGAAGACCCACGAATTGGTGAAAGGCGACTTCACCGGTGCCTTCTTCCAGGCAGGTGTGGCTGAGTTGACCATGGCTTGCTGCTGCATCGGCATGGCCCTCCATGGTGGTGTCATCCCCGCTTGTGGCACATTCTTCGTATTCTCCGACTACATGAAGCCGGCAGTCCGCATGGCTGCCTTGATGGAAGTGCCCATCAAGTTCATCTGGACTCACGATGCTTTCCGCGTTGGCGAGGACGGCCCAACCCACGAGCCTGTGGAGCAAGAGGCACAAATCCGCCTGATGGAGAAATTGAAGAACCATCACGGCAAGGACAGCGTACGCGTGTTCCGCCCGGCAGACGCCGACGAGACCACTGTGTGCTGGGCAATGGCCATGGAGAACACAGAGACTCCTACAGCACTCATATTCTCACGCCAGAACATCGCCAAGCTTCCTGAGGGCAACGACTATGAGCAAGCCCGCAAGGGTGCATACGTCGTGGCCGGCAGCGACGAAGACTATGACGTGATATTGCTCGCCAGCGGCAGCGAGGTGTCCACATTGGTGGCTGGTGCAGAATTGCTTCGCAAGGACGGCATCAAGACCCGCATCGTGAGCGCACCATCCGAGGGTCTGTTCCGCACCCAGAGCAAGGAATATCAAGAGAGCGTCCTCCCGAAGGGTGCCAAGGTGTTTGGCATGACAGCCGGTCTGCCTGTGACCCTCGAAGGTCTCGCAGGTGCCAATGGCAAGGTGTTCGGCATGCCAAGCTTCGGTTTCTCCGCCCCATACAAGGTGCTCGACGAGAAGTTGGGCTTCACAGGCGAGAATGTGTACAACCAGGTGAAAGCTTTCTTGGCAGAATAAGATGGAAGTGAAGACAATAGGCATTGCCAGCGACCATGCTGGCTATGCACTAAAACAGTTCGTGAAGAAATACCTCGACGAGAAAGGTTATGCATGGAAGGATTATGGCACTTACAGTGAGGCTTCTTGCGACTATTCCGACTTTGGCCATGCCCTCGCCGAGGGCATAGAGAAAGGCGAGGTGTTTCCTGGCATAGCAATCTGTGGCAGTGGCGAGGGCATCAACATGACCCTCAACAAGCACCAGTCCATCCGTGCCGGTCTGTGCTGGATTCCTGAGATAGCTCACCTCATCCGCCAACACAACAACGCCAACGTGCTGGTGATGCCGGGCCGTTTCATTGACGAAAACATGGCCTCGCTCATCATGGACGAATTCTTTTCCACGGAATTTGAAGGTGGCCGCCATCAGGCACGCATCGACAAGATTCCTGTGGACAAGGCATAAAAGACACTTATTTCAACAAGAGAAAGGCCATGAGACTTCATGGTCTTTCTTTTTTTGCTTTTTCTCTTTTTGCACCATGCACTTTCTTCCCATTTTCATTGCCAATCGGAAAAGGTTTATTATCTTTGCCACAAAAGACCAAATTATCAAACCATTATGAAAGCAATCAAGACAAGACTATTTATCGTGCTATGGTGCATGCTGATTCCATTTGTGACAGCAAACTGCAGTGGCAAGAAGACTCCAGAGAAAGCTGGAGAGACAGAGACAACAGCGAAGACGGAAAGCGTGATTAAGGTGAGCACTCCGCCATTCCAGAAATTCGTCGTGGTGACCACCGAAGAAGCGGGACTCTACAAGAATGCTGACACCAACAGCCCTACATTGGTAGCATGGTATGAATCAGACTGCGAGAGCGACTTTTGCGAGACTATTTACCAATGGTCCGACCAGCCTGGCAAATCCGGGTTCGAATCAGGCGAAGATGCCATCGCTTGTGAAGGCAGAGTCTTTCCGGTGCTCGGCGAGGAAGGCAATTTCTACAAGGTAAGCACCACCACCAAATGGTGCGATGTTGAGAGTGCCTACATCCCCAAGGACTGTGTCGGAGACATCGAAAGCGCGCCTATCAAGGCTGACGTGCTGGAAGCTGATGACAATTACTTCAAATGCCGTGTGGTGAAGGACGGCAAGTACAAGGACATTGTCCTTCTCGACGAGTACAACGAACTCGAAGGAGAGTATCTTCATGTGGGCGTGCTGAATGACGGTGTCGTTGCCACCCCGATCATTTACAATATCTACAGTTTTCAGCTCAACGATCAGAAAGAAGACATCATCGTCGACAATACGGAAGACGAAATCACCCTCAAATACAGCAAAAGCATGGCACTGCCTGCCGAAGACGGAGGAAACTCTTATCAAATCGACCTGAAGAAACTCAGCGACGAGCAGATAGCAAAGATTGTCGATACAGTGATACAGAAAAAGCCTGAATACGTGGAATACATGTACCACTTCCCTGCCAAGGGACTGGAGTCTTTCATTTACAAGTCAAAGTAACATTCTGAAAAGTGCCATGCACAAACTCTTGTGTAAAAGAGGCGGCAATGCAGCAGCTATGGTGTGCGCAAGCATGGGACTGGCAGTCCTGACTTTGTTGTCTGCATGTGGAAACAAACAGCCTGCCACTCCAACTGCCACTCCAAATACAGAGGCGGAGGAAATAATCAAGGAGACAAACTATTTCCCTGCCATCGACCGTTACCTGGTGAAAGAATTCGGCAAGCTTTATGCCGAGGGCGAGCATTGTGTTCCCATTCACCCCATCGTGACTGTAGATGAGAGGAATGGAGATGACATCCTTGTTTGGGGCGACTTCTGGGTGTTCAACTACAATCAAGCGGGCGACACGCTGAAATGCGTTTCCGGCGGCAACCATCCCGGACTGATGCACATCCGACAGACAGAAAATGGCTTTGAGGTGACCGGCTTCGACCAGGTGGAGGACGGTTCCAGATACTTGCCCTCTGCCAATAGAATCTTTGGCAAGAAGTACAACACGTTTCAGACCATCAACAGCGATGCTGAAGCACGAGAGAGGCTGAGGGCCGAAGGATTGGCCGTTTATGCCAAGAAGCACAACATTAGTGCCACCATGTATCAAGATTACGGTTGGCCAGCGAAAAAACTGCCATCTGTTCACCTATGAGAGCCCGCGGTGAATCAAGAACTTGAGTACAAAACTTACAGATTGATAGAAAGGAGAACGGCCTGAAAGGCCAGCAACTGTCAGCCCAGGGCGTTGCCCTGGGCTATGTGCTTATTGGCCTTTCAGGCCGTCACTATGACTTCAAATTGTAAATAACGGTAGTGCAAATCTTCATTTTGACACAGCCGAAATACGAATTATGACTGATTTTTCTTGAATTTAACAGTTCCAGCATGATAGTGTGAATTTTTGGGATCATACACCGCATCCACATATCCTGCTTCTCCCTGCTCTTGATAATGTCCAAATAGTGATGGATCAGCATGGATGGCATTTCCTACCTTATTACTTGATGCCCACCATGCTTTAACCAATTCATTAGCATCACCCCAGCCTGCACCATCTGTTTGATTTGTGCTTTGATGGTCAAAGTCAGTGCCATTGATTATACCATCTTGGTTGGAATCTGGCCAAAATTTGGTAGAACTCGTGATAGAAGCATTGTTCAAAGGGTCAATGCCATCCAAATAATACTCACACACCGCAACATATTCATGTGGCAAAAATTGATTTTTCACCAAATTCGGTTTAAAATAGTCCTTTCTCATCTTTCTCTGTCAAATAGAATGAAACAACAAATGTAGTATAACTATAAATTGAGTTAAATAATAAATTGAGTGTATTATTATAAGATAATAATTTTCAATTTGCAAAGTTAATTATATTTTTCCATTTTAGAAAAGATTTTGTCTAAAATTTGATTACATTTTTTTCAAATAAACAGTCAAAACACAAATTTCCTGCCAAATGACCCATAAAGGATAATCCAAAAATGAAAAGCAAAACTTGAATGTCATAATCCGTAGAGCATTATGGGGCACAACGTTGGCGATAGCGAAATGATTAAAAAAAAGAAACCCGGACTCTCACGAACCCGGATTCCCCAAAACAATGTAAAGTTCCAATAATTGCCCTTCTCAGAGCAATGGGTTTTCGTCGCCCGATATGAAGTCAGACAACGATTTGTCTTTCTCCTTCCATCGACACCCCAGCCTTCACCTTATTATATTATGAAGAAAACTGACGAGTGCTAAAGATGCAAATCATGAAACTCTACATGAAAAAAAGTGGGCTGGTTAGCCCTCCTTCGCCAAGGAGGGCTTTTCCTGCCACATGAAAATGGCTACTAACAAGTTTTTTTCTTGAATAATGCCATAGAAAACCTAATAACTAACAATCATATATAACTTTAACATTCAATTTTCATGTAAGGTGAAAAAACGTTTTCTTGCAGTGTTGAATTGCTTTTCGTTTTCTCTGATGCAAAATTAATAACAAAATTAAAAAGACTTTTACTTTTTAGTATCATGGACTTTTTTTTCAGTAACACAAAATGCGAATGAATACTGAAACCAACAAAAAGTTACATGTGATGATATTTGAAAGTTAAAATGATGACTAACTTTGCGTCAAAGTAACAATTTTACGAAAAACCAAACCAACAACTTATATTTTATGATAAAAAAAGTGTTTTTGGCTTCAGCCATTTTATTGCAGACAGCAATAACCGCATCTGCACAAGATCCAAACTTCCAGATTTATCTCTGTTTTGGACAATCCAACATGGAAGGAGCAGCCCGACCAGAGCCAGAAGATTTGGAAGGAGTAAGCGAACGATTCCTCATGATGGCGGCAGTTGACGACCCTGGAAGGAATCGCAAACAAGGCGAATGGTATGTGGCACTGCCCCCATTGTGCCGTCCCAACACAGGTCTGACCCCAGTAGATTATTTTGGTCGCACCCTGACTGAGAATTTACCTAATAATGTACGCGTGGGTGTAATCAACGTAGCCATTGGCGGTTGCCACATCGAAACATTCCTGCCCGACAGCCTGCCCAACTATGTAGCAAAGCGCGCTCCAGGATGGATGAAAGGCATGCTCGCCGCATACGACAACGACCCCTACAAACGCTTGGTAACACTGGCACGCAAAGCCCAGAAAGACGGTGTCATCAAAGGCGTGCTGCTACATCAAGGTGAGTCGAACACTGGCGACCCAGAATGGGCGAACAAGGTTAAAGCAGTATATGACAAGCTATTAGGCGACCTCAACCTTAAGCCAGAAGAGGTGCCTTTGCTTGCCGGCGAGGTAGTGCAAGCAGATGGAAAGGGTGTTTGCATAGGCATGAACAAGCAGATAGACGAGTTGCCCAAAACCCTCCACACATCCCATGTGATATCCTCCGAAGGATGCACCAATGGTCCGGACAGGCTGCATTTCGATGCAGAAGGCTATCGTGAGATGGGACGCAGATATGGCGAGAAGATGCTTTCTCTCTTGGGATACGAGGTTAAAAAGCCTTTTGTAGTGCCCGATGACGCATTCATCGCCTCAACCACCGTTCCAGGCAACGACTTCCCAAAGGTAGACAGTCAACGCAGGGCCTATTTCCGAGTGTCGGCCCCCACAGCAAAGAAAGTGCAAGTGGACATCTGCGGCAAGAAATACGACATGCGACGCGACAGCAAGGGCCTGTGGGCTGCCGTCACCGACCCATTGGTCGTAGGGTTCCATTACTATTTTATAATAGTGGATGGCGTGTCGGTGATAGACCCCAGCACAGAAACCTTCTTCGGCTGCAACCGCGAAGCTGGTGGCATAGAGATACCTGAAGGAAAAGAAGGCGACTACTATCGTCCACAACAAGGTGTGCCCCACGGCCAGGTGCGCAGCATCTATTATTATGCAAACTCCACCAAGGAATGGCGTCATGCCATGGTCTACACCCCTGCCGCCTATGAGACATCAAAGGCAAAGAAACGCTTCCCCGTGCTCTATCTCCAACACGGAATGGGCGAGGATGAGACAGGATGGTCGAAACAAGGCCACATGCAGCACATCATGGACAACGCCATCGCCAGCGGTGAAGCAGTGCCCATGATAGTGGTGATGGAAAGCGGCGACATCAAGGCTCCATTCCGCGGTGGCGACAACCGCGCCGGATTCAGTTCCTATGGAGCATCTTTCTATCGCGTTATGATAGAGGACCTTATCCCCTACATCGACAGCAACTTCCGCACGTTGTCCGACCGCGAGCACCGCGCCATGGCAGGCCTGTCATGGGGAGGACATCAGACGTTCGACCTCGTTCTTGCCAACATGGACAAATTCGCATGGATGGGAGCCTTCAGCGGAGCCATCTTCGGACTCGACGTGCAAAAGAGCTATGATGGGATATTCACCAATTCCGCTGATTTCAACAAGAAGATACACTACCTGTTCCTCAGCTGTGGCAGCGAAGAGAACTTCGGTACCGAAAAGCTTGCCCAAGACCTTCGCGGAGCTGGCATCAACGTGGACTTCTATGAGTCGCCCGGCACACATCATGAATGGCTGACATGGCGTCGTGGCTTGAAACAATTCATCCCGCACATCTTCAAATAACGTAAAAAATTCTCATCACAGAAACTCATCATTGAAAAGGATGCCAGAGGGCATCCTTTTTTCATTCAATAAAATACAAATGAAAAAACACCGACCAGAATGTAGATTATGTAACAGAACAGATGATTTTTTTACATTTTTTTTCACATGCCTTTTATTTTTTGTAACAAAAATTTGGAACATATCACAAAACAAGTTACTTTTGCACAAGTAAAAAGGCTTATTGCCTTTTATGTCCAATAGGAAACCGATCGTAAAACGAAAAACATGAAATGTAAAGTTCTCTTCATCGTCATAGTCATGTCGCTATGCCATGTGTTTTGTTTCGGACAAAATGGCTTTTTGTTCGATGCAGACAGGCATTTACCCAGTAGTTTCATCAATCAAGTATACCTCGACCGCGACGGCTTCATCTGGATGGTCTCACGTAACGGCATCTGCCGATACGACGGTTACCAATTCCGCACATTCAAGAAGGAGCAGAACACCGACATGGCAAGCAACTATGTAAATGCCATAATACAAGACAATAAAGGCTTGTTCCATCTTGGCATGTATGGTGCCCTCCAAACGTTCGACGGCATCACTTTCCAAAATGTGGAGGTGAAAGACCTGCAAGGAAATGTAGTGCCATGCTATATTACCTGTTTTGCCCAGATGAAAAATGGCGACATGTATGTGGGCACTTCTGGCCATGGACTGCTGAAGATGACATCACAAAACAAAGCCCAAGAGCAGAACGGGGAGCTTAGAGGCATCGGCACGGTGCACAACATGATGTCCGACAGCAAAGACCAGTTATGGATAGTGACCGAACACAACGGAGTGCTAGTATTGAAAGACGGACACGTGGTGAAGAAATTCTTCCAGGAAGCTCCGCTCAACTACAGCATCCACGTAGTTCGTGAAGGCCTCAACGGCACATATTACGTTGGCACCAACCAGTCTGGAGTTTATGAAATAAGCAAAAACGGCCAGACAAGCCGCATAGAGAGTTTGGGCAACCTCCATGTCGACGACATGTGCATGAGCAAGACAGGCAAGCTGCTTGTCGGCCAGGATGGCGGCGGTGTGATAATTTATGACCCCAAAACAGGCGAGCACATAGACAATCCATACTACAGCAACGAGATAGACCTGTCGAAAGCCAAGGTGAACTCCATAG
>CAMJLI010000039.1 GCA_946406585.1 uncultured Prevotellaceae bacterium
TTGCCAACACACCCGAGGAGGTGCCGCGGAATTTCTTCGCTACAAACTTCAAGGACGGCAAGTGGCGCACCATACATGTGCCAAGCAACTGGGAGATGGAGGGCTATGGCGACCCCTTGTTCCGCAATGTGGCTGCCCCGTTCAAGGCCAACCCTCCCTATGTGCCAAGGGAATACAACCCCACTGGCGCTTACCGTAAAACATTTGTATTGCCATCGGCATGGAAGGGACAACAAATATTCCTGCGGATGGAAAAGACTCAAAGTGCTTCGTTCGTCTGGATCAATGGCCAACAGGTGGGATATAATGAGGGTGGACAGGAACCGGCAGAATACGATGTCACTCCCTACGTGCGGCCTGGCAAAAACACTATTGCGGTATGTGTCCTGAAATATTGTGACGGTTACTATCTGGAAGGGCAGGACTATTGGCGCCTGGCAGGCATTTTCGACGACGTTACCCTGTATGCCACACCCAAGACCCGACTGTTCGACTGGTTTGTCACCACTGACCTTGACGACCAATACAGGGATGCCACGCTCAAGGTGAATGTGGACGTGAAGAAATATGAGGACACACGCAGTTCGTTTGCCGTGCGTGCCACGCTGTCCGACGCGAAAGGCAACAAGGTGAAAGAGATGCTTTCCGACCCATTCACGATGGATGGAAAGGGGAAGAAGTCGCTCGAATTCTCATCCTTCATTTCCAACCCTGACAAGTGGACTTGCGAGACACCGACACTATATCAGTTGAAACTCGAACTGCTCAATGAGTCGGGTAGGGCTATACAGCAGATTTGCAGCAAGATGGGATTCAAGGAGACAGAAATCAGGCACCAGACGTTCTTCCTCAACGGACAGCCCATCAAGGTGAATGCCACCAACACTCATATGCAGCACCCGGAGATGGGACATGCCATGAATGAGGAAACCATTCGCAAGGACATGGAGATACTGAAACAGCACAACTTCAATGCAGTGCGCACCTCACACTATCCTCCTGTCAACAAGTATCTTGAACTGGCAGACGAGTATGGCCTGTACATCATCGACGAGACAGGCGACGAGGCGCATGCCACGGAATATCTCTCCAACAACGAGGCGTTCCTCCCCATGTACCTGGAACGTGTGCGCCAAATGGTGCTGCGCGACCGCAACCACCCCTGCATCTTGTTCTGGAGTGCCGGCAATGAGAGTGGAGAGGGACCGATTATCACAGAAGTGGTGAAGGAAGGAAAAAGATACGACCCCACACGCTATTTCATGTATGGCGGCAATGCCTATGCTCATCCAGGGGAAGAAATCATCGGTCCGCGCTATCCCACTCCCTACGAACTGGAGATGAATACCGCCATGGTGCCTGAGTCGGAAGATCCACGCCCGTCGTTCATGGATGAATATCTGTCAGTGGCTGGCAATGCCGGTGGAGGACTTGACGAATATTGGGCAGTAATACGTCGTCATCCCCGACTGATGGGTGGCGCCATCTGGGACTTTGTCAATCCTGGCCTGGCGGAGCATATCCGCCCGTTGACCGACAGTTCGCCCTATAAGACACCTGTTCACCTCATGGGCAACGCCAAGGTGGTGAAAGGGGTGCTGCACCTCAACGGTCACGACGAGTGGGTGGAAGTGTATCGCAGCAACAATGTGGAACTGTCAAGCAAGGAACTGACCATCAGTTTCGATGTCAAGCCCGGCAAACTGAGCGGAATCTATGAGGGCGCCCCGTACGTGACGAAGGGCAACACCCAATTTGGAGTGGTGCAGAAAGGAAGCGACAAACTGCAGTTCTATCTGCACTCTGGCGTGAAACATGCTCTCACCGTGGACCTGCCAGACAACTGGGTAGGCAACTGGCATCATGTGACAGCCTCTTGGGACGGCAAGGAAATGAAACTCTTCATCGACGGACAGTTGAAAGGCACTGAGACTACGGCGTCCAACGAACCCAAAAACAACAACCGTCGTGGCAATGGGGGAGGGGAGCGAGGCATTCTCAGCAACTTCCCTTATCCCATCAACATCGGTCGCTTTGCCGGAAATCACGCCCAAGACCCTCAGACCATCTACACTGCCGATGCCGAGATGGACAATGTGGCGATATTCAACAAGTGTCTGGCTGATGGCGAGGGACGTGCCGAAGAGGCTGTCCTCTACCTCACCTTCGACAGCAATGGCGACGAAGGCACTTTCTATACGATAGGCGGAAACATGCGTACATACGGCAGCATCTGGCCCGACCGCACCGTGCAGCCTGAGATGAAACAGATGAAATGGACCACACAGCCAGTAAGCATTCGCTTGCTCGATGCTGAGACCGGCGATGTCGAGGTGACAAACCGGCTGTTCTTCACAGACCTTTCGCAATATGCCTCACATTGGGCATTGATGGCCGACGGCCAAGTGGTGGAAGAGGGTGACATACAGTTCTCCACCTCGCCGCAGCAGACCCAGGTGGTTCGCATTCCATATCACAAACCATCCATCGTGGCAGGTAAGGAATATCGTGTGACAATCACCTCCTCTCTGAAAAAAGACGAAATATGGGCAAAGGCTGGTCATGAGGTGGCTTGGGACCAACTGGAACTCTCGTCATGGAACATCCCGGCTCCCGAACAGCATCTGACTTCCAAGAATATCAGTGCTCAGGAGGACGACAAGCAAATTAGGATAAGCGGCAAGGGCTTCTGCTATGTCATCAGCAAGGAGACCGGCAACCTCGAACAGATAGAGATAGGAGGAAAGCCGTTGCTCAAATCGCCCATCACCTTCAATCTCTGGCGTGCTCCTCTCGCCAATGAGTTTGACTCATGGAACGCCTTCCGCGTCAGTGGCGGCTATGCCGAAGGCTTTGGCAACATGGTGTCCACCTTGTTCTATTCCAAGGGTGTGAACCAGCTGCGCGTCCGTCCGGCGGCAGTGCAGCTGACACAAAATACATACGAAACATCGGTCAACGTAAATCAACTTGTACAGGTCGGTGCTTCTTCCTACGGAGCACTAGACCTCTACATACAAGGGGTGCAGTTGGCGGGATTCACCCTTGACTACACCTATAGTTTCTATGATGACGGAACTGTCAAGATTCATAATCATCTGAGTCCTCAGGGCAGACTGCCGGAGGTGCTGCCGCGCATCGGCTTCACCACCTCTGTGGCAAACGAGTTCGACAACATCACATGGTATGGCAGGGGGCCAGAAGAGAACTACCCAGACCGCAAGACCGGCTATCAGGTGGGCATCTGGAGCAAGACTGTTGCCGACATGTACGAGCCTTACCTCTTGCCCCAGGATCATGCCCTGCGGACAGACAACCGATATGTCCAGCTGTTGGACAAGGATGGCAAAGGTGTGCAGATATCCATGAACGAACCATTCAACTTCAATGCCTATCAGTTCTCAACGGACAACCTCACCAAGAGCCAGTTCACATATCAGTTGCAGCCGCAGCCCGACCGCTACACTCTCAATATTGACTACTGCACGACAGGCGTAGGTTGCACCTGTGTCTACGTGCTCGATGAATACAGGGTCAAGCCGGCCTCCTATGACAGGGTGATAACCATCAAACCTAAAAATTCTTTCTGACACCCTGCCACTCGGGGAATTTCATTTTCAGATATTCATCGTCGAGGAAGAGAGCAGACTGTCCCACCTGGCCCTTCAACTGCCAGTCGAGCCATTTCACCACGGCAACGGCATAGTTGCCGCCATGTTTCTCGTAATAGGTGCCGCTGTGGCCATCCTTCGAGTTCAGCATCACAATGGGGATGTTGTCTGCTATTCGCTCATAATCCTTCTGTGCATTGGCGTATGCAATGTCGCCAGGACCGCCAATCATATAGAACATCGGCGTGTGAAGGTTTTTGAGCGACTCCTTCGTCGAGCCCATCATGCTCATGTCGCCGATGCCTGAGTTCAGCATCACGCAGGTCTTGATGCGCGGGTCGTGGGCTACACCCAGCACTTGTGCACCACCACACGACTGTCCCATCGCTGCCACATGGTCGAGGTCAAGGCAATGGTAGTATTCCGAGCCTGTGGCGGCATTCTGGTCCGTCAGCCAGTCGAGCACCTCCAACAGCATCTTGGGGTAAGTGCTGAATTGTGGGGCATCAGGCTGTTGCTTCTTGGCTTTCTTCGCCTTCTTGGCGTTTTTGGCGGCCATCTCTCTCTGCTTTGCCTGTTCCTCCTGGCGAGCCTTTATCTCTTCGGCAGTCAATGGCAGTATCTTCTCGCCATTCGCCATTATTACCTCTCCTTTGGTTTCGGGATAAGCCGACCTTAGGACACCTCTCCATTGTGCCATCACATCAGCCTCGTCGTACGGACCAATGGCAGCTGCCACATATCCGTGGGATGCCACTTCGCTCAACAGCAAGCGCATCTCCACATTGTTGTTGAAACAAGCACCATTGGCATAAACAATCACGGGCAGGGCACCCTGTTTTGCAACAATTTCCTTCAGGTTCTGCGGGCGATATACAGTGAAGCCCGGGCATGAGGCATCGCCCACCACTTCCGACTTGAACGGTCCGGTGCCGCCTTCTTCAACTATTTGCTTTTGAGTTGTCTGGGCGTTCATCAGCCCCACACTTGTAGCGACAAACATCGCTGTCATCAGTAATTTCTTCATACTTTCTTTAGTGTTAATCTGTATGGTTTTTCAGTGAATTGTACAATGCTATAGCGTCTGCCATGATTTCTTCATGGTCGAAAGCGAGAGGAGGCAGGTCGTCGATGTAAAACCATTCTGCTTTGGCGGCATCATCCTGGCCTCTAGCCTCCAATGGCTCATCCACTATGGCAAGATATGCCACGGAAATGGTGCGCCCACGTGGGTCACGGTCAACTTTTGAGTAGGCACCAATTTGTTGCACCTTGTCAATCCTCAATCCCGTTTCTTCTTCCAACTCTCGTATGGCACATTGCTCCGTGGTCTCATCCATGTTGAGGAAACCGCCAGGGATTGCCCAATGTCCTTTATAAGGTTCATTCCCACGTTCAATGAGCAGCACACGTGCCTTGGTTTCTAATGTCATCACAACGCAATCGGCAGTGACCGCCGGACGTGGATATTTGTATGTATAACTCATTGTGACATATATGTTTGGTTTTGCATTCCCACTTGTCAGAAAGCAGTAGGATATGCCTACAATATAATTGGCATTCTACAAAATTATCAATAATTCCCCAAACAAGAAGTCTAAAACCCATTTTTTTTTGATTTGCCATGCGTTGTTTTTCCGAAAAAAATATGTTTTAGCAAGTAAATCAGTATTTTTGGAACATCAAGATATATTTAATAGTAGAAAGGATTGTTTTACATGTAATATGGCCAAGGTGATACACAGGTGAAAAAACACCCATGTCAGTTTTGAATACCAATGAAATAAATAAAAACTGAACAATTGAGGATGACGTTTGTGGAAAAAGATGTATCTTTGTCGCAATGTTTCAGATGATTAGTAAGATTAATCTCGTTATTAATATTCCACAAAAATGAAAAAGATTATTTTATTCCAATTAGTTCTTTTGCTGTCGATTCGTGCGCTTGCCGAAGGAGCGATTTCGTTTGAGACACGACAGGTGCCCGTAAACCGTGGCGGGGAGGACGACGGCACAGTCTGTTTGCGTTTTTATTCTGACATGCCCTCTGTGCCCTACATCTCCGTGGCGGATTTCCAGCAACTGATGCTCCCAGGCACGACGATAGAAGTCACCAAGACGGGAAAGGGAGAGTATCTCCTCGAAGGTCCATTTGCTAAAGCCACGGTGAACACCACCAGCGAGCTGTTCTCTTCAGATGACTACATGGCATTCACCAACCTGATGGGACAGGTGCAAGAGGGGATGGATAACGTCGGTTTCGGTGGTTCACCCTTCTTACGCTACAACCATCATGAGTTGACACCAGCCTCGGCTACAGTTACCTTCGATTTCAGTAAGTACGGCATCGACCTGCGCGGCGACGAGAAGGCTGTGTATTTCCCCTTCGCCACCATCTCTGACATCTTCAGCGATATGGATTTCCACCTCGCCGGCTATAACGGTGAGAAGGTGATTGTACTGACAGGGGATGATGATTCCGACAATGTTGCCAAGTTAGAGCTTGAGAGGGCCAAGGAATTGCTGGAGGCCGAGAGCCGTGAAGAAGACATGGCTGCATTCTGCTACGCCGAACTATGTTTTGTCATCGACCACTTCTATGGCATGCCAGGGCGCTCGCCTCTCGAGGGTGGCATCAAAAACGACGGACTGGATAAGACGCTCGACGTCATCGAACATGGACCGACCATCAAAAATCTGCTCAAGAGCACCAACACCAACGAGTACTTCTTCGGCATGAAAAGCCTTCAGGTGCTGCTCCAAGACGGTGGACATACCAACCTGATGGTCGACTTGAACCTCTTCATGGCTCAGGCGGAAGAAGACGAAATGGAGGAATATTTTTATGAAGAATGGAAGGAGAGTAATAAAGAATTCGAGGACACATATCCCTACCTGTACCAGCCGCTGATGGACCTTATCGAAGAATTTATGGAAAGTTCTAAGATGGAAGTGATCAGTATGTATCGTCCGTCAACATCGGATGAAACCTATTACAAGGAAGGCGATACAGCCTTTTTGATGTATGATTCGTTTGGTCCGATTAATAAAGAAGCATGGGAAGAATACTACGACAATGGATGCCAAGGAGAGACACCTGTCATCGACGAAGAGTACAAAGGTGACCTGAGCGTGGTGCTCGATGCACTGAAGCGGGCAAGCGAAGACCCGGAGGTGAAGAACCTCGTGGTTGACCTCGCATGCAACACGGGTGGCGACTTCGATGTGTTGATGGCCATGTCGGTACTCATGGGCGGGCCGAACTATTACTACAGCGAGAACCTCGTGACCGGACAGCGTCAGATATCCTACTTTGACGTGGACAGCAACTTCGATGGCGTTTTTGACGAAAAGGACAAGGATGTGAAGTACGATCTCAACATTGCCGTGCTCACTTCCGACGTGTCGTTCTCTTGTGGCAACTTCTTCCCCTCGATGATGCAGGACATGGGATTCCCCATCATCGGCGAACGGAGCGGTGGTGGCTCCTGTGGCGTACAACCATTCATCACCCCGGAGGGAATGCAGTACCGGATATCGTCTGCCCGCTCCCGCCTGGCCAACAAAAAGTGGGAAAACATCGACGGTGGCGTGGAGCCCAACTATGTCATCGACGTCTCTTCGGGCGACTACTCTGCATTCTATGACGTTAATTTCATCCATGAAATCTTCAGGAGCAGAAGCCTGAATCCTACGGGCATCCTCAGCGTCATCAACAGTGGCGGCACCAACGTGTATTACGACTTGTTCGGTCGCAAACTCGCTAAACCCGCTGCCAAGGGAATATATATAGTGAATGGCAAGAAGGTCGTAAAATAAATGACAGCCGACATCAATATTTTTTCTGACAGGCAATAATCAGAAAAATCCAACAACCCTGAATTGAACTGCATCCCGAAGTTGGACAAACTCTTTTGGGATGCAGTTCTTTTTAGTCATTATAGAAATATGCCCCCAAAATAAATTATCTCTCCCAATCATCCAAGTTGGCGTGGCTCTTCACTCTTTCTGCGTCTTTTTTTGACAAATGGGGGAAAAACGTCATGCCTGTGACGCGCTCCACTTGTTTGATGCTGTTGACGTAGAGGTCTTTTTTTCGATTGCCATCTGTGTTTCGGCAAATAAAGCCGACGCCCATGGGGTGATTGCCATTCAGACAGGCAATAACCTTGAAGAAAGCTTCTGGAACAACAACCTTGTTGCCTCCAATGACTTCGTGCTCTTGGCGGAAAAGGATGGGGCCGCACACGATATCGACTTCACCATATTTCTGAGCCCATTTCCTGCATGCGATTTCTATTTGGTTCCAAGTGCCAGAATTCAAATTGGCATTTTGGGGACAGCAATTCGTATATAGGAATGTTTCGTACATGGCATCTGCGTCCCATTTGTTGTCGCCTGCCGGACACATGTGGCCACGAGTCCATCCACTTCCCTTATAGTCGGAATAGTTGACTCTTGGTGCTGGCACGTCCTTGTCCTCATGCCATGCATTGCCTGGCCGTTTTGCTTCACCATTCACATGGCCTGCTGTTAGACGCCATGCAACCCAGTTGGGTAGTTTCGTATCTTTATTATATGATACGACGTAACCTTTCCTGTAAAGTCTTTGTTCTGAAACATTTTCAAGAGGCAGTGGAGTGTCTATCTTGGATTTTTGAGACTGAATTTCGTTTGCATTTTTATCAGCCTCTATGTCCCCGAAATATAATGAATAGCTGTTGTCAGCATCGGTACTTTCCGCTTTTGAACTATTGGTACTGACAACAACAATAACTGCCAATAATAGCAATACGATGATAGACAATCGGTATCTTTTCATGGGCATGGCAAAGATAAGATTCTAAGGCATTGTAAACCTTTCACGCCGCTAAGATAATCCTTTTTTTTTGTATGTGCAAAACAAGTAACTTATATTTTGTGCTTTTCCTTGCGCTTATAATTGCAATTGTATTCACCTCTAATGCAATAAAACCGCCCGTTGTGCAGTTATATAAGAAAGAGCATTTCAATAACTATAGCGGAACATCGTATCATGAATAGGAAAAAGGGAATCATATTGTCAGCGTTTTTGGAGACATTGGTCTTGGCCGTCCTCGTGTTGTTATTTTTCTCTGGAGTAATTTCCTTTAACCTCTTTATCGCCTTGGCTATAGTGGTTGGTGTCCTGTTCTCGACAGCAGTGTTGATAATCATCAAGAATACTCAGCCTTAGTCGTGTTCAAGTAATGAACTTGCGAAGCTATTGTTCTAAAAAAACCGTTGTTATATAAATACTTTGTGCAAAAACACGTTTTTTCGTACATTCTATAACTATCGTCTGGCAAAAGTAGGCAAATCCAACATAACATTTTTTCGATTCATGCGTATTATATATGTATGACACGCTCAGAATTTGAAAATATGGCGGCGCATTTGCACCAGATTGCACTGAAAGTCAGCCTTGACTTCTTTGCTTCAATCGGTCGTGGGCGTAATTTCGGCTCTCGTGAAGATGCCGAGGATGCGGCGCAGGAGACGATGGCGCAGCTGTGGCGCTATTGTGAGCACATCGATGCGGAGCGCAATGTGGAGTCGCTGGCCTTCAGGGTGGCAAAGAACTGCTGCTTGAGCATTTATCGCAGACAGCAGAAAGCGGTAGTCGATAGTCAACAGTCGCTCGACAAGAATGCCTTCAGCCGTCAAGAGCACGATGCCTCGCCACAAGAGCAGTTGGAAGCCAAGGATACGCAGAGGTTGCTGTCGGAGGCTCTCGAAATGCTGAAGCCACGAGAACGACAACTCTTCGAAATGCGGGCTGTAATGGGACTCTCCACTGACGAGATAGCTGAACAGACGGGCATTCCCAAACCCACCATCACCTCGATGGTCTCGGCTGCACGAAAGAAGGTTTTTTCAGAACTAAAAAGAAAGATGAGACAATGAAAGACAAAGACATACAGAAACTGATAGACAAGTATCTCGAAGGCGGGACTTCGCCATTGGAGGAGCTGCAACTGGCTCTGGCATTGGAAGAGCGCAAGGACCTTCCTGAAGACTTGCAGGCTGTCCGTCTGATGCTCGGCGAACTGACTCTGGGCGAAGCCGAATACGACGCCATCATGGAGCAATCCAAGGGCAAGCCTTCTACCATGCTGATGACCATGCGCATCATCCTGTCTTCTGCCGCTGTCTTGCTCGTCGGATTGTTCCTCTACCAGCAAATACTATTGCCTGGCTCTCAAGTTTCTTCGAAAGAAGACCCCATTTATTATGACAATGGCCTCTTTTCTGGCAGCACCCTCAAGGACGTGTACACAAGCTACCAGCATAAGGACAAACTTATCAGTTACACCCAATTAAAACAGATGATTTATGAAAACAAATAGTTTGTTTGGAATTATATTTGGAGCTGTACTGCTCCTTGCTTCCTGTGATGAGGATAAAGTGAAAATGCACACCATCATCTATGAGGATGGTCATTGCAAGCGTGAAGTCAGTTATGGCACTAGTGTGCCTGATACGACTGAGTTGGATGCAGCTTCTCTTTGGGAGGTCGATTCTGAGGGGGAGGGTGAGACCATTTCGGAGAGTCTGGACACGACAGTTCTTAATCCTGAGGTCAGTAGTGGCACCGATAATCTTGATAATGATTCTTCTTCTCAATGGCAGGGCGATTCTGTGGTTGATTATCCCCCCTTTCCAGAGTGTCTGGACACGACCGCCTTCAAAAGATCAAAGACAGAGGTGAAGGGGGATAGCATGTCGACAATATCTGTTCAAGAGTTTGAATCTGTGGAAGAAATGTGTCGGCAGACGCCCTTGCTGATCAATGGCTCCCGCTTGCAGTCGAATGCAAAGTTGGAGAAGCGCTTCCGGTGGTTTTATACGGAATATACCTTCACCGAGGTGTTCAAATGCATTGGCAGTGTGTTCAAACTGCCAGTCGCCAAATATGCCGACAAGGATGTGGCAAACTACTGGTTTACAGGGCGCCCAAATCTCGTAAAGGGACTTAGCGGAGCCGAGACATCACAGAAACTCAGCAAGATGGAGGCCTTGTTCACCAATTGGCTGAACGACAATCTTTATCAAGTGTGCTTCGATGTCATCGTCAGCAATTACGACTCAATCCCCAATCCGCCTGTCAGCCGCGAGCGTTTCATTGAGTTGCATGACTCCTTGAAAAATTATCTGCTGAAAGGCCAGGAAAATTTCATCATGGTGCAAGTGGAAGAAGCCTTACAGTCGTTCTTCCATTCCAAAGCATACTCGATGTGTTTCGACGATAAAAAACCGTGCGGGGAGGTTATGGGGAAAGAACTTAACAATTGCATGAGCATCTTCCTTTTTAATGTTCCCTATGCCCTCACCATGCCTGGAAAAGTGGTGGATGCTGGCACTGGCGTATGCCGCAACGGCACCATCTACTATCCCCTGACTGGTGAGCGTCTCATCCCGCAGGACTACACAATCACTGCCACCTCGCGTGTCATCAACATCTGGGCTTTCATCGTGACGCTCCTGGTCGTCGTCCTCGCCATTGGCAGTTGGTACCGACGCAAATAGCCGCCTCCAGACTTTTCGTTGGGCATGCAGCATGGCAGGTCATTTGTTCCTGCTTGCTTTCACCCATACAGGCTCTTCGTCCATAAGGGGCTTGTTGACTGCCATCACACCAGAAAGATTGTGAGGTATGTAAGGCTCTTCCAAGTAGTGGATGTCGCTGGCTGTCAAGTGAACATCGAGCGATTTAACGGCTCCTTCGATGTGGTGCAGTTTGGTTGCACCTACGATGGGCGATTCCACCTTCGTCAGCAACCATGCCAACGATATTTGCGTCATCTCCACTCCGTAGCGGTCGGCTAACTCCACTATGCGCTCCACAATGCGGTTGTCCTGCTCGGCAGTGGCATCGTATTTGAAGTGCATGAACGTGTCCTCTGCTTGTCGTTTCGATGTCTCGCCAGGACGTTTGGCCAGTTTGCCTGATGCCAGTGCACTGTAGGGTGTCTGTGCGATGTTGTCCTCACGGCACAACGGCTGCATCTCCCGTTCTTCTTCGCGCATGATCAGGTTGTAGTGGTTCTGCACGCTGATGAACTTTGCCCAGCCATTCTTCTCTGCCATGGCATTCATCTTCGCCAATTGATAGGCGTAGGCGTTGGCTATGCCGATGTAACGCGCCTTGCCTGACCGCACTGCCTCGTTCATGCCCTCCATGATTTCTTCAGCGGGAGTCTTGTAGTCCCAGATGTGGTAGATGTATAGGTCTATATAGTCCATGCCCAGGTGTTGCAAGCTGCTGTCAATATTGTTGAGCACATGCTGGCGGCCATTGATGCCTTTTTGGATTTCTTCATCCGTACGTGGCAGGAACTTTGTGGCTACCACCACATCCTCGCGCCTGGCCATGTCGCGCAGGGCACGTCCCACGAACTGTTCTGACGTGCCAAGCTGATAGGCAATGGCGGTATCGAAGAAGTTGACGCCAAGGTCTAACGAACGGCGGATGATTTCACGTGTAGGCTCCTCGCCGATGGTCCATGAGTGCTGTCCGATGGTTGAGTCGCCGAAGCCCATGCAGCCAAGGCAGATGCGCGACACATTGAGGTCTGAATTTCCAAGTTTTACGTATTCCATGATTGTCTTGATCATATTTGTGTTGTAGAGGCATACGCCAACGGTTGCTTCGCGTATAAAACGCCCATTCTTTGTGGCATGGTAGTTTCAACTGTCCCTTTCACTATCTATGTCAAACTCGAAATAAAGGCTTTTGTTATTATGGTTTTTCAAAACACAAAAATAGCAAAAAATTGCAGACAAGTTTAAGCTTGTGTTTGTTTTAACAAAAGATTAACACTATTTCCATTATCATTTCTTACCTTTGCATCCTCATAGGCCTTTATTGGAGCGCCGTAAAAGCTCACGGATTTTTTTAGTTACAAATCGGGCAATGATCAAGAGGAAACTGTTTTGGAATGTTGGCATCATCGTTGGATGGCGCCACATCATCACCCTAATGCTCGCCCTCGTCAGCATGACGGTGAGCGCCATCGACGAATATCAGTTCCACAGTGGAACGGCAGTGCTTAAAGGATGCATACTGAACAAGCCTGCTGATGAGTGGAACATTGTTTCTGTTAGGGCATACGACATGTTCACCGAGAAGGAAATGATATACAACATTCCGGTGGCGAACGATGGCACGTTTGAGGGAAGCATTGCATTGCCACACTCGCAGAGTGTGTTGGTATTGGATGTCTCTGATGTGTTCCTGGCTGTGGGCGACACGATGGAGGTGACAAAGGACGCAACACAGGACAGCTACGAAGGAGTGACCCTCGGTGGACAAGGCAAGAGTGCCGACATCAACCGTCTCTGGCCCGCAGTGAGAAAACACTATTTTGGTGACAAGCAATTGTTCATCAAAGGGTTGGTGAGAGAGGACATCCCAAAGTGGAAGAGCGACATGGTGAAGT
>CAMJLI010000040.1 GCA_946406585.1 uncultured Prevotellaceae bacterium
TCAGTTCATAGTAGAACTTGATGGCTCTTTCGTCGATGCGTATGGTGTTTGTCGTAGTGTCGAAATATCCATACGGACTTGGCTTGGTCACATCGCCAGCCACCTCGGCTGTCATGGGCAGCATGCCTTCCTTTCCCTTCAAGTGTATTTTCACGGTTTCGCCCTCTTTCACTTGTCCGTATTCATAGCCTTGGGGCGACTTTATCTTGAATGTGCGGAGCACGAGTGAATGCACGTGTTTGCATTGTCTTGGGAAGGATGGGGTCACGTTGTCGGGAATCAAGAATACGGAAGATGTCCTATCGAAGAATTCCTGGTCGGGATAGTGCATCAGTGTGGCCACCTCGCCCGTAGTCTTGTATTGCATGTAGTAGGTCAGCGGCTCCCCGCTGTCCTCCTTTGCCACCTTTAGCGGGGTGGGGTAGCCTGGCATGGCATTTTCAGAAAGCTTCTGGTAGATTTCCTTCACTGCTTGCATGAAAGCCTTGTTGTTTCTTGGCTGTGGGTCGTCGGCAGCCATGGTGTCATAAGCCTTTGCCAGTTTCCCCAGCATTTCTATCACCAAGTTGCCTTCCACTGTCTTGTGGCTTGTGTCTATCAGAATGGCGAACTCTATCAAGCCTTGGTCTATGCTTTCTATGAGTGTTGCTTGTATGTTTTTGCCGTCAGGATAGATGCGTATGTTGTATGCCGAGTTGGAGGATATGTTTTTCATGTCCTCCATGTCGTTGTGCAGTCTGAAGTCGTAAGTGGATTCTTGAGGGTACGTGATGATGGGAATCATGCCATCCCTTCCCAATTGCTTGTGTATGCTGAGTCTAATGGATTCCATTCTTGCGTGATGTTCTTGGATTTTGTTGCAAAAATACTAAAAATAACCGAAAGTATGGCCTTTAGAGATTAAAAAAGACAAGTTTATGCGTTTTTTGCCTGTATTCTACATGGTGATTTCGCTTTTTGTTTTCATCTTATGTGCAGGTCGAGCCTTGAATGGTATTCCATGCTTGCCCCTTCTATGTTTTCCGATGGCAGCAGTCGGCCTATCACCGCCAACCTCAGCCATGCATAGGGCGTACCTCTTCGTTGCTGGTGGTAGATGTTGTCGCTTGTGCCTGTCAAATGCCAATGTGTCAGGTCGTTGCTGCCATAAAGAGCCATGCCCAGATGGCTCCCTCTTCGTCCGCTGTCGGTGAAAAGTCCCCGGATGATGATTCTATGCACGGTCTTCCTCACGTGTGCAGCACCAAGTGAAATGGGCTGTGTAAGCAGGAACACAGGCCGCCGGTCCTTTGCCCCGAAAACCAGGTGGCCCACCTTTGTGCTTCCATCTTTCTCGCTCGTCGCCCATAGGTTGTTGGCGCAGCCCGCCACGCGTGTGATGCAGGATGTTGCAGTTGCCCATTTCTTCTCTGTCATCGAGTAGGTCCACCATGAGCGAGTCCTTCCATTGTCGCAAAGGAGCCACAGTTGGTCGTTGGTGTTGTCGTAGACTATTTGCAGTGCATGTTCCGGGTGAAACGTGAAGTCGCTTGTCGTGTCGATGCCGATGTCTGGTTCTGTGTTTATGATTTCCTCGATGCGTGGCAGCGATTGCAGTGTGGTGGGCTGTGCTGTCAGTTCGTCGGAGATGCAAGAGCATGTGGAGCCTCTGACAATCATCACTCCGCGTGATGCCACGAAAGCCACGGCGTCGTTGGTGGCGGCGGGTCTGCATCTCTCCACCATGTTGATTCTCGTCACTGCCTGCCGTGCCTGCCATTTGCCGCCATACAGTCTCAGCACATATATGCCCTGGTCGGAAAAGGCATGGTATTGCCCGTCTCCAAAAAGACCGTCGGCTGTCCTCCTCGTGTTGGCCTGCAAGTAGAGCAGCCGTCCGTCGCCCACCATCACCCTGCTTTCCAGTGGGAATACGAGAGGGTTGTCTTGGCATGACGTGCACAGCATGGAATGTTGCCTTGTCATCACCCACGATGTCTGTGCCTTTTCGTAGTGCGACAAGTAATCCTCCTCACTCTCCTCTTCCCACAGTTCGTAGCTGGTGCAGTATTCCCCGCTTGTGTCATCGTATGCCAGCACCCTCTGCTGTTGGAGCAGCAAGGACAGGAATGCGGGGCGTGCCACCCTGTGTGTGAGGTTTCTTGGCGTGTGTATGGCCACGGCCATGCCCTTGTTGTGGCATTTCTCGAGAGGTAGTGCTGTCTTTAGGAACCGGCTTCCGTCGTTGCCGTCCATGCGGATGTGGTATTCCAGTTCGCGCACGTGTCCGTCGGGGAACATCATCATTCCGGGCATGGGATATTGGGTCTGTCCTTTCCACCACACCTCCCTTGTGTTGTCGTCGTCGGTCACCGCCCTCACCACGACGCTTGCTGTCAGTCCGTCATGGTTGTCGCAGATGTCGGCCCTGCTGCCTGCCATCCACTCCCCTGGGAGAGCCACTTGCTGCTGCCCTGGCGTCAGTTGCAGCCGTTCCTCCCTTGTCAGAGAGGCGAACCTGTATCTTATTCCAATCTCGAGAGGGTTGTAGAGCACTTGTGCGACGTCGCCCACCGACAGGCGGTGGTTGTGGCTGTACGCCCATTTCGCCCCCATGGTGGTGCGCCGGAAGTCGGCGAGGTCTATTGGTGTGCTGTCGGGTGCGATGTCTTGGATTGCCAGTGTCTCGCCTAGTTGCTGGCGTGTGATGGTCATGGCATGATGGAAAGATGCTTTTTCTATTGCCTGCATGGTGTCGCGTCGGTTTTGGTGGCCGAACGCAAGCATCGTGGCCCTGCCTTCCTGGTCTGTCTGCACTACCACATTGTTGATGTCGATGAAATTGAGAGACTTGCTCAGGAATATGTCCACTCCTGCTATCATGGCAGAGTCGAGGCATCCCCTGTCTCTCATGTCTATGGAAATGGTGTGTCGGTGCAAGTAGGTGGTGGCTGACAGCACCCCTCTTTCGTGGTCAGCCTCGATGGTGGTTGTCATGTCGGCTGGTATGAGTCCGAAAATGTTGGAGAACATGATGTGTGAGTCGTCTGCCAGTCGCAGCGCGGCGATGGCGAGGCATACGTGCTTGAAGCATCCTCCACCTCTGTTGGCACGTGCTTGGTCTATGGCATGTTCCATGACTTCTTGCAGCCTTCCAGCTTCTTGCCCCTGAGCCTGCAGCCACTTTCCCACAGTAGGGGTGATGGGCGTTGACACGGTGACGCGCTCCTGAATGTCCTGGCCCACATGAATGTCATAGAGCAGTCCCTCCCTCTGTATTGTGCAGTAGCGGTTGTCGCTCTGCATCCACAAAGCCATCACGATGGTGTCGTCGCCTGTCATGCAAAGGGTGTCGCCCAGGGATGTGAAGTCGTTGAGATGTGACACTTGGGAGAGCAGGGTGGCGGTGGCTTCTGCATCAGCCTCGCTCCAGAGGTAGTCGTACGACCCGTCTTCATTCAGTTGTTCCAAAATGAGGTGGCAGTATCCTTCGCCTTGGTGGGTTGCCACCAGGGTCTGGCCTTCCAAGAGGCTTCCCGTTTCCTCGCAGTTGATGTCGGTGGGGGTCACTGTTCCGTCTCCTGCCATCATGTTGTGCATCATGGTGCAGTAGCCGTCGTTCTTGTCGCGGCGTGATGCCAAGGTGTTGAATGTGATGTGTTTTCTCATGGCTTTTTAAGAATTTTAAATGGTTTGTGTATGAATTAGCGTGATGAGTGGCATGGCGGGACCTATTCCTTCCACTTTTTCCATCTTGCCCACTCTTAGAGACACTTTTCCTTCGGCATGGCAGATGTCCATCATGAATGTTGCCAGCATCTTGCTGAACACTCTCAGGTAATTGCCTCTGTCCTTCACTCTGTGGCACGTGCAGGCATGCCTGCCCATCACCTGTCCTTTCCTTTTTGCCACATACAGGTAGTATTCCTTGCAGCTGGTTCCTTTTTCCACGATGTTCACCACGTCTCCGGGCTCCAGCGTGAGCGATTGCGCCACATGGGCTGTTATGTCTATTCTGCCGTTCTGGTGGAAAGTGATGTCTCCCATTCTTGTTGTTGCCATTACTGGCATTGTTTGTTTTTTGCTTTTCATGGCTTGTGCCTCCATCTGAAAGAAATGGTTGTGACATACACGTATGCGCGGGTCTGTTCTATCCTCCTGCGGTGCTCCCTTGCCGACTCTTTTGTCAGATGAATCTCAGATGCCACATAGTAGCGGTTGCCGCTGCCTCGTTCGCCTATTATGATGGCATAGCATCGTGTGCCGAACAGGGCTTTTCTTGCTTTTTCGATCATTTTTTTCATTTGTTATCCTTTTTTGTGGGTTGTTTATGTAAGTTGCATCTTTGCTTTTTAGTGGGCACCTTGCTTCGCAGCAAGGCACCCTTTGTTGTCACCTGAAAACAATCTTGATTGAAATGAAGATTGGTTTATATTTATTTATATTTTTTCTTTAAAAAAGTGATGTTTTTTTTGGTGTTTTAGACTTTTTGCTTATTTTTGCACCGCAAAACCTCAGCATTCCATTACTGATGTCGTTTTTGGCATTGCAAAATCTAAATTTGATGTCAGAAATCGGATGCAAATATAAAGATAGTTTTGATACAAGATATTATAAAAATTATATTTTAACATAAAATTAACATTTAAGTTTATATTTCTTAAAATATTCCTTCTGTTTTAAAGGAAAAGGGTAGATATGAGAGAGAATGAATTGGATAATGAGAACGGGCGTCTTCGCATGGCTGTATCGTGGTTGTTGGCACATCGTGCCGCCTGTTCGCAGCGCAATCTGGCAACGATGATGGGCTACAATGCGTCGGCCTTTTCTCAGATATTGAACGGTCATGTGCCGTTGAGCGACAAGTTCTTGAATCGCTTGATGGTGCTCGAGCCTCGTTTAAGCATAGAGTGGGTCAGGACTGGCACTGGCGAGATGCTGAATGAGGCGGAGATTGAAGTGAAAGCCTTGGATGATGAGGGTATGGAGTTCTACACGGAGAACAGCAAGGGTGCGCGTTTTTACAAACAGGGCGACAGGCTCTTCATGAAGGTGAAGCATGTGCCTTACGCTGCCTTCGGGCAGTTTGCCAACGACTCCGACCGTCTTGACCCATATCTCGACGAATGGGGGGAGGAGATTTACGAGGTGGACAGGGTGGCTCATGGGAATTATCTCTCTTTCGAGGTGAAGGGCGACTCGATGGACACTGGTTCGAGGCAGAGTTTCGAGGCTGGCGACAGGGTTCTTGCTCGCGAGTTGGAACGTTATCTTTGGCGTGACCGCATAAGTTTCAACGACCATCCATTCTGGGTGGTGGTGTTTGGCTCAAGCGTCCTTCTCAAGCAGATGGTGGATCAGGACCTGAAAAAGGGGACTCTCACATTCCATTCTCTCAACCCTTCGCCGGAGTATGCCGACTTCACCATCAGCGAGAACGACATCCGCGCACTTTACTACATCATCTCCAAAAAGCCGCGTGAGCAGCGCTATGGCAAGTAGTTGTGAGAAAAGCACAATAAATCTATGTCATGATGATATGAAAATGGGGTGTGCCAAATTGTTCATTTTGACACACCCCATGATGTTGAATCAAATCATTTGTCAGATGGTGACTACATAGGAGAATTCTGGTTAATAGGTGCTGATTCTACTGAATTGCCTCCAGTATGGATGATTCTTATATTTTTCTATTGATTGAGGCGGCACGAGCAATACTCCTTGCGTTAATGTTTCATATTCGAAAACGTCTCCAACAATCTCTGGAGGAGTTATGGCACGACATGTCACTTTTCTCAATCTATTGCAGCTTTTGAAAGTGGAGTCAAGTTTCTTGACATTCTTTCCTAAAGTAACATCCTCCAAACTTTCACAGCGCTTAAACGCATTTTTTCCTATCATTTCAACGCTGTCTGGTATGACAATGCTATGCAAATTCTTACATTCCAAAAAACATGAAGTCCCTATTTCCTTAAGGCCTTCGTTAAGGTAAATACGATGCAGGTTATGGCTATAGGCAAATGTATGTGTAAATAGTACTCTTACTGTACTGGGAACAGAAACACCTGTTACATCCTGTGCTGATCGAAATGCATTATTACCTTCTCTTGTGCCTAACTCAACGACAGTATAAAAATGGTTCTTTTCGTCCAATACGGCTTCAGGAATTATCACTTCGCCTTTGTAACGAGAGTGATTTCCATCTGAATCTGGTGGTAAATTGGGCCAATGATATGAAATCGTTCTCGGGTGAAATCTCACTTTATTATCATTGAGAATTTCGAATTCCATTTGATTGTCATAATTATCAGCATGTTCATACACAATAAGATCGCCCTTGTTCTTTGGTTCTGCTGTTGTTGAATATAACGTGGGAGTTTTTGGCGTTTTTTGTGGTGGAAGAATTGGACTTGATGGAGAGTCATAATAGTTGATTTTCCTGAATAGTCCCCAGTATGGATGATTCTTGTATTTTTGCAATGATTGGTATGGAACGAGCAATTCTCCTTGCGTAAATGTATCATATTCGAAAACGTTTCCAACAATCTCTGGAGGATTTATGGCACGGCATGTCACTTTTGACAGAAACCTGCACCCTCTGAAAGTGTTATAAAGTCGATACACATTCCTGCCAATTGTTGCTTCTGCCAAATCGCTACAATCCATAAAGGCTTCATTCTCAATGCTAACAACGCTATCGGGTATTACAATCCTATTTAATTCCGAGCAATCATAAAAACATTGATACTCAATCTCCTCCAAACCTTCTCTGAGTGTGACAGATTTTAGATTATGACAATATGCGAATGTGGAATTGAAAAGGATCGATACTGTTCCTGGAATTGAAACATGTTTTACATCCAAGGCAGAAAAAAAAGCCCCTTTCTTTTCTCCTCTTGTGCCTACTTCCACAACAGTATATATAATTCCTTTGTCTACGATAGTTTCTGGAATGTAAATTTCACCTTCGTAATGAGAGCAGTCTTCTTTTCCTGGTACTCTTTTACTAGTACCTTTTTTCGTATCCCATCTCTGATGAAATCTCACAGTATTACTGCCTAGAATCTCATATTCAATCTGGTTCTTGTCTTTACCTACATCCTTAAATGTTATAAGATCCATAATTGTTACAAATAGGCTCTAAGGTTAACAATGTGGCAATCAAAGAAGAAGAGCCCTTTTGCTTCTTTCATTGCACTAGTTCATGGTATGCACCGCAAAAATAGCAAATATTTCTTAACATTCCAACTTTTTTCATGTTATTTTTTCATTTTTTTCAACAAGCAAAATTCTTGGAAGTCATGATAATAGTGTCATGGAAGAATTTGTGAGAAAAGCACAATAAATCATTGTCATGATGAAATGAGCAAGCCCAAGCGTGATGCTTGGGCTTAATTCAGGTTTGTTCTTATCTATTGTCTGTTTTTTTTGCCTAATCTTCTACATCTATTGGCTTATTCAGAACCAGCGTCTTTTTTTCTTTGGTTGCTGCTCCATTTGTTGCTGCATCTGTTGGGCCTTGCGCTTTTCCTCCCTGATAATCTGGTGGTATGTCAGGTTGTCGTGTATCATGTGGTACACCACCTCCCAGTCGAGCCTGCCGCCAATGTTGCAGTCGTCCACGTAGATGTCGGCATCTATCTTGCGAGTGTTGTGGCTATGCTCGTTGGTGTCGGCACGCAGTGTCTCGTTTACAGCGGCAAATTCCACCCCTCTCTCACGGCACCACTGCACCGCCTCGTCGAGCAGTTTGCCTTCACGCACTGTCCACAGCACCAGCTTGTGTCCGTCGGCAATGAGTTTTTTTAGCGTCTCTGTGGCATGGGGTAGCTCTTCCCCAATTTTCGGGTATTTGTGCTCTACCACAGTCCCGTCGAAATCAATTGAAATGACCATGTCTTGTTTTTTCTGCAAAGGTAGGCAAAACACTTATCAATGCCAAGCAAAAGGCGATTTTTTATACCTTTTGAGTGCTTTGTACTATCTTTTTTCCTTTATAAGTCTCCATTCACGTGGTGTGAAGTCGTCGGTTGCGGCCTTCCATGTGGGGTCTGGAATGTACCACCAGAACTGTTCGAACTTTTTCTGTAGTGTCTTCTTGGTGAACACATACCCACGACTGGCATAAGGCAGGTTGCGGGCCAATTCGTCGGGAATCTCGCGTTCCCATACCATGAAACGGTCGCTGCGGTCGTAGAACCAACCGACAGGATAATTTTGGTCGAAACTGGTGAAGGCGTCTGCCGACTCAATGCTGATGTCGTCGGAAGGACGGAAGTTTTGGGAATGCCATTCCACCGTGCCGTCGCGCAAGGCAACCTCTACAAGTTTAGGACTCCATCCATATTGCGAATGGCGCACCTTTCCTTTCCCCTCGGTGACTTTGAACTCGTGGGCGGCAAAGAGCGAATCAGCCATTACGAAGTGCTTTGCTGTCTTCGGAGCACGTATGCGCAGGGTGAAGTCGCCGATCACACCACCTTGCCATCGGGCGGCAGGCTTCAGCCAATATGGCACTTCAAATGTGCGTCCCACGCCATACGACATTTGGTAACTGTAGGTGTGGCGTACGTGGTTTATGCCCTCACTGAAGGATGCGTCGAAGCAATAGGCGTAGGAATACTGTTCAAACTCCTCCTCCTCAGGGCGGTTGTCTTTCGGTCCGGTGTAGGGCGTGTCGAGAAGGCCTGGCTCCACCACGGCATTGCGGTAGGAAAGTTTCTTGCCGTTCATCACCACTGTAAAATCCTTTATATAAGGATGGATGCCGGCAGGGTTGAGTGCGTCGTCGGTATTGTATGGCTTCCGGGCCTCAAATCCCATTTGCACGGTTTTTGCCTTTCCTTTATTCAGGAACTCATAGTCCACTTCCACTCTTGCCATGCCATCGTCGCAAAGACTGATGGTCAGAACTTCTTTCTTTATTGAGATGTCTGTTTCATGAATGGGAACCAGTTGGTTGCCATTTGCAAGATATACAGCGTCATTAGCTTGTACGATGCAGGTGTTGGCAAGCATTGCTATTGTGGCGGCTACCGCCATCAGTCGAGTCTTCTTCATTTTTGGTTTTTTCTTATTTCGCGACTTGTTGCAATTGTCACTCTCCGAAGATCTTGCTCAGGCTACTTTTCAGGGTGCGGTCGCGGAGGGCGCGGCCAACGATTTTGCCTTGTGGGTCGATGAGGATGTTGTCGGGTATGGCATCGATCTTGTATGCTGGTGCAGCGGCACATTGCCAACCCTTCAGGTCTGAGATCTGCAACCACGGCATCTTGAGTTGGTCGATGGCTTTCACCCATGCCTCCTTTTTCTGGTCGAATGAGACGCCTATCACCTCGAACCCCTTGTCGTGGTATTTGTTGTATGCTTCAAGCACGTTGGGCATCTCTGCGCGGCACGGACCACACCATGAAGCCCAGAAGTCTACGAGCACCCATTTTCCCTCGCCCACAAGTTCGCTTATCTTGTGCATCTTGCCGTCAGGGTCGGCCATCTCAAGGTCGGTGAACTGCTGTCCGATAAAGGCTGTCTTCACAGGGTCCTCCGGTTGCATGACCTTGGCCACTTCGTCTCTGGCCTTCTTAAGGTATGGGTGGTTGGAGAACACCAACTTCTCATTGACCAAATTCTCGTACTCCTCCACGCCATTGTCGTAGAAATACAGCTCAGAGAAAAGCAGAGGAATCAGCGAATTCTTCTCTTCCTTGAAAACCTTGCAGGAGTAAGCTATCTGTTCATCAAGTATTTTGTTCATCTCTGTCATGATCTCTTCTCCATTTGCCTCGATCTCTTCCTTGCTCATCTTTGACAATTTTGCTCTCAGGGGTCTCATGGGAGCATCTTGCTCAATATCGTACTTGTTGAGACGTTCGTTCAGCGGAGAGCCTTTCAGCGTGCTGTCGTTCACATTGACAGTCACAGGTGTGCCGTCGTTGAAGAACGGCGTTGTCCATTCCTTGTCCTCTGCCTTGACAGCCATGACAGCATCCTTTTCAGCCGTGCCGCTGAAAGAGAATTTGCCGTTGGCGACAGTCATGCTGTCGATGGCTTTATCAGTCAGTTTGTCTATCAGGTAAATCTTCTTGCCTTCTTCGGCGTATGTTCCATTGACAGAATACTTTACCTGTTGTGCTATAGATGGCAAGGCTGCTGCTGCGAGAGCAACCATAAAAAACAATTTCTTCATGTTTATTTCAAATTAAGTTTCTTTTTTGCTTTGTCTATTTCATCTTGTAGTTCACTCACCTCTTTAATCAACATTATCTTCTTTTCTTGTTCTTCAGAAATGTTGTTCTCCATTCGCTCCCTTTCTATTCGATAAGCTTCCAGCTCATTGTCGTTCACGTCCATGATCTGTTGGCACTGCGCAATCAGGTGCTGCATTTTGGACAGGAGTACGCCACTAACCATTGCATAGGAATTGTATTGGAGTTTTAGCGCGTCGTTGACAGTTTCAATGTACGTTTTGTTGATAATCTCATTTGTGAGGGAGTCATTTATCAACGTTTTATATTCCTTGCGAATCTGGTAGAATTCCGCCACATTCTCGGTGAATAGCACGTTGCCCACAGTGTTGATGGTTTCTATGCTCGACGAGAAGATTTGCTCTGTGGTCTCTGTATATTCAGCCGTTGGCATGTTCGTGACCAATTCAGCCCACAAGTTGTTGAATTGTGTGGTGTCTTTTGCAAGTTGCAGTTGGAGATGCATTGCTTTGTGGATTGCAGAGTCGGCTGCCTCGATTGACTTCAGCGAGTTGTACATGTCGTACATCACCATCATCACAATCTCATGTTTTTCTTTTTGTTTCTTTTTGTTGTCAATTATTGCCGCCGTACCGAAAGTGAGCACTATGGATATGGAGGTGGCGAGGATTGACAGCATAAACTGCTTCCAGGAAGACAAGCCGCTGCCGGCCTGCAAGCTCTTGGGAGTGTGCAACTTGATATTCATCTCAGTGTTTTTTGTTGATTCGTTTGGTGCTGCCGATGGCTCCGGTGGGGCAGACGAGACGGCATAGGTGACAGCCCACGCACTTTGTGCCTACTATGTGTGGCTGGCGGGTCTCGTTGTCGAAGGTGATGGCCTGGTGGCCTCCATCCTGGCACGACACATGGCAGCGGCCGCAGCCTACGCAGCGGTCGCGGTCTATTTTCGGATATACCATCGTCTCGCGGTCGAGGTCGGAGGGCATCACGAAGTTGGGCAGTTGTTCGCCCACGATGTCCTCCAAGTGCTTGATGCCGCGTTCCGCCATGTATGTCTGCAGGCCCAGCACGAGGTCGTCGATTATGCGGTAGCCGTATTCCATGACGGCAGTGCATACCTGTACGTTGTTGCAACCGAGTTGGATGAATTCGAGAGCGTCGCGCCATGTCTCGATGCCGCCGATGCCGCTGAACTGTAGTTGCTTTTCTATAAGCTGTTGTCCGTCAAGGCTTTGTGAGGGACTGGCAAGTTCGTCACTGTTTTTTCTGCTTTGTCCGTTCAAGATGGGGTTTAATGCCATTTCGAGAATGAAGCGCAGAGCGATGGGTTTCACGGCACGTCCGCTGTAGCCAGAGAGGGTCTGTTTGCCGCTGACCTCAGCTTCAGGCGACATGGTGACGCTTTTGATGGTGTTGATGGCAGAGATGGCGTCGGCTCCTCCGAAATAGGCACCCATGGCGGGCTGGTTTATCTGTGTGATGTTTGGTGTCATCTTCGGGATGACAGGAATGCTTACATTCCTCTTCACATATACCGTGTAGAATGTCACGAGCTCAGCGTCCTGTCCCACATCGCTTCCCATGCCTGCCAGGCGCATCTGCGGACACGAGAAGTTCAGTTCCACGGCATCGCAGCCCGCTGCCTCTGCCATCTTGGCCAGTTCTATCCACTCCTCCTCAAACTGTCCCATGATGGAAGCCACTATCACCTTTGAAGGATAGTTCTGCTTCAGGCGTCTCAGTATGTCGAAGTCCACCTCATAAGGGTTCTCGCTCAGCTGTTCCATGTTTCGGAAGCCGGCAAACGACGTGCCGTTTTTCACCGCATCAAATCGGGGGGACACCTCGCGGATGTCCTGCTTGCAGATGGTCTTGTAGAAGACGCCAGCCCAACCCATTTCCAGTGCTCGCGCCACCATGTCGTAGTTGGTGCAGATGGCGGAGGAGGCGAGGAAGAACGGATTCTCGCAGTGGATGCCGCAAAAATCGATGGACAGGCTGGGCAGTTCGCCATTGCTCTTGGGTTCAAGGGTGGTAAGCAGTTCCTTTATTCTGATTGGCTGGTCGTAGTGGATGCATGCCAGTTCGGCTTGCTCCAGGTCTGCATCGCTGCAGCCTTCAACCCACCGCCAGGCATTCTTTGCATTGTCGAACCGGATGGCGCGGATGGCACGTGCAGGGTCGCCTGTCTTGCATGCTTTAGTGCAGGGGGCATCCTTGCACAGCAAGCAGCGTGCAGCCTCTTCTCTTACGTGTATCGTTCTTTTCATGATAGTATTATTTTGGTTGCTTATTGATTTATATAGTGTTATTTTGGTTTCTTATTGATTTATATAGTGTTATTTTGGTTTCTTGTTGATTTATAACGTAGTTACATGGCAAAATATTTTGCATGACGGCTTTTCTTATTCCAAAAGTGTCTTTTCAAAATTTTCATCTTGTTTGTGAGTGATACGTATTATTATTCTCCGATGTGTGGTGCAAAGGTAATGATTTTTCTTGAGCTATCAAACAGCCAATGGAGATTTGTTGGTGTGGGGAGGAGAAATAGAAGCTATCACATCTATCATTTCTATACCATCTATAGCATCTATAGCTTCTATAGCATCTATCTCCTCTACAGCCCCTGGCAATGAGGGGATTTTTTGCAAAT